>JAIPER010000185.1 GCA_021737115.1 Desulfohalobiaceae bacterium | reverse complement strand
TATTAAAAAATTTATTTTTTTAAATTTATAAACGTCAATAAAAGGTCATCAACTCAGTTTATAAGTAAAATAAAATTATTTTTTTGACAATTATTTGTTTTATTTGGAAATATCTCTATCTTGGAAACATGCTTATATACTGATCCAATTTTGGTTTTTACAACAAAGACTGGAGACCCCAAGCCTCCAGGCCCAAATTTCACAAAAAGCTAAGTTGGATCAGTATACAAAGAGGAGTTTGTATGCCGTCACGTCGTGAAAGGGCCAACGCCGTTCGTTTTCTGAGCATGGACGCAGTGCAGAAGGCCAACTCCGGGCACCCCGGGGCGCCTCTGGGGCTGGCCGACATCGCCGAGGTCCTCTGGAATGATTTTTTACGCCACAACCCGGGAGACCCCGCCTGGCCCGACCGGGACCGCTTCATCCTCTCCAACGGACACGGCTCCATGCTCCTGTATTCCCTGTTGCACTTATGCGGCTACGACCTGGGCATCCAGGACCTGAAAGACTTCAGACAGCTGCACTCCAGGACTCCGGGACACCCGGAGTACGGCCTCACCCCCGGGGTGGAGACCACCACCGGTCCCCTCGGGCAGGGGCTGGCCAACGCCGTGGGCATGGCCCTGGGAGAACGTCTGCTGGCGGACCGCTTCAACCGCAAGGGACACCGGATTGTCGATCATGCCACCTATGTGGTCCTGGGCGACGGCTGCCTGATGGAAGGGATCTCCCACGAGGCCGCCTCTCTGGCCGGAACCTTGGGGCTGGGCAAACTGACCGCGGTCTATGACGACAACGGGATCAGCATCGACGGCCAGGTCCGGGACTGGTTTGCCGAAGACCGGGCCAAACGCTTCGAGGCCTACGGCTGGCACGTGATCCCTCAGATAAACGGGCACGATTCGGAAGCCGTGCACCACGCCCTGGAAGAGGCCCGGGCGGTGACTGACCGGCCCAGTCTCCTCTGCTGTCAGACCACCATCGGCTTTGGCGCGCCCCACCTGGCCGGGAGCCATAAGACCCACGGCGCCCCCCTTGGCAAGGAGGAGATACAGGCGGCCAGAGAACACCTCGACTGGCCATACGAGCCATTCGTCATTCCGGATGAAATCTATCAAGGCTGGGACGCGAAGGAAAAGGGACGCAGCCTGCAGCAGGAATGGGAGACACGATTTTCAGCCTATGGGCAGGCATTTCCCGATTTGGCGGCTGAATTTCTGCGGGTTTCCAGCGGAGACCTGCCGGAGGATTTCCCGGAAAAGGCCGAGCAGGCCATTTTCGAGCTGGCGGAAAAGGGAGAGCACCTGGCCACCCGCAAGGCTTCGAAAAAAGCCCTGGAAGCCATGGGCCCCCTCCTTCCCGAACTCATCGGCGGCTCCTCGGACCTAAGCGGCTCCAACCAGACCGAGTGGTCCGGATCAAGGGCCCTGGTCCCGGGGAATCTGTCCGGGAACTACATCCATTACGGGGTCAGGGAGTTCGCCATGGCGGCAATTTTGAACGGCCTGGCCCTGCACAAGGGCCTGATCCCATACGGCGGCACCTTTCTCGTCTTTTCCGATTACTCCAGAAACGCCCTCCGGCTGGCCGCCCTGATGGGGATCAGATCCATCTTCGTCCTGACCCATGATTCCATTGGAGTCGGCGAGGACGGCCCCACTCACCAGCCCGTGGAACACATCTCCTCCCTGCGGCTCATTCCCAACTTGAACGTCTGGAGGCCCTGCGACACCGTGGAATGCGCAACGGCCTGGAAGTCTTCCCTGGAGCAGGCCTCCACTCCTTCGGCCCTGATTTTGACCAGACAGGCCACCAGACACCAGGAACGAACGGTCCGGGGGATCAAGGATATCCAGCGCGGCGGATACATCCTGCTGGAAGCAGAGACCAGACTGGAAGCGATCGTCATCGCCACCGGATCGGAGGTGGAACCGGCGGTGGAGGCGGCCGTGGAACTGAACGGCCGGGGCCTCGGGATACGCGTCGTCTCCATGCCCTGTCTCGATATTTTCGAGTCCCAGCCTGTTAAATACCAGGAAGAGGTCCTTCCCCGGACAGTCGAAGCCCGGGTGGTAATCGAGGCCGGAGTTTCCGCTCCCTGGTACAAATACGCCGGCAGAGAAGGTCGGGTCCTGGGGATCGACCGTTTCGGCGAGTCCGCCCCCGGGAAAGAGCTGTTCACCTATTTCAATCTGACCAAGGAAAGGGTGGTGCAGGCGGTTGAAGAGGTGCTGGAGACATGAAATAAAACTAATTATTAATGGTTAATTGTTAATTGTTAATTATTAATTGCTGAGCTTAAAACTTAAGTCTTTGAAAATATGGATTTTTCAAAAATCAACATAGAATGATTCAACAAGACAGTAAGCGCGCCGAGATATAAGCATTAACAAAAGCTACTCTTTTCATTAACCATTAACCGTTAACAATTAACCATTAACAATTATTTGCTCTCCCTAGGGTCTTTGAGCTCGATCAGTTTTTTGATCTGGGTGGAGACGATGTGATAAAAACGGTTTTGCGGAACGTAGATATAGGGCACGTCCTGTTCCCTGCGATACAGAAAGTGGGAGAGGATCATCCTGTTCGCGGCCTGATGCCCGACGATGATGATGTGCTCGGCCCGTGCGCTTAGAAACAGGGCTTTCTTGATCCCTCTGTCGATCCGCTCCTTCATGGAGACATACCCTTCTCCGCCGGGATAAACGTAGTTGTACTTGTCCTGGAGCCTGGCCTGGTAGATTTCGGGTTTGGAGTCCTTTATCTCCTTGTAGGTCATAGATTCGCACACACCGGCATAAATTTCGCTGAATTCCGTCAAGGGAATCACCCCGCAATCCAGTCTCTGGCGTTTCCTGATGATCTGGGCGGTCTGGATGGTCCTGATTTTCGGCCCACAGAAGATATAGGGCGCTGAAATGGACTGAAAGCATTCGGCCATGGCCTTGGCCTGCCCGATCCCTTCCTGGGTCAGACGGGCATCACCCCCGATCCTGTTGACCAGGTTGTCATGGGTCTGCCCATGGCGTACCAGATACAGATTGCTGACCGTACTCGTGAGAATGATGTCTCGTATCTGATCAAGGTAAGGCAGGGAATCGGTCAGGGAAATATCCAAAATTCTGTTGTTCAGGGAATCGACCAGGATATGGTTTCGTTCGTCGCAAAAAGGGGCCTGGATTTTTTTATAGTAGTCAATCCGCTGAGTGAAGCTTTTGCGAGCCTCGGCGAAAGAGAGGTGGTGAAACTCGGGCAACGAGGCCTTGCGGGTAATGCTGGCATCCAGGATCTCTTCATCATTGTTCACGCATTCGATGAACAGAATCGGGTGATCCGGGAGCATCTGCTGGATCAATTGCCGTCTCTGCCTGGAGACATTGGTCGCGTCCAGAATGGCCACCCGGCCCTGCTCTTGTAAAAAGGTTCGGGCGTATTCGAGGTTGGTCCGGGCGATCTTCTCACGCAGATCCACCCCTTGCGGGTTGTCCGGAGCGTAGAAGTCGGAAGAAGATGTATTTTCCGAGATCATCCGCCTTCTGAGATCGCCGTTGTTGAATATTTCAGTCGGCGTATCCTCTGCCAGGAGACTCTCCTTGATCCTGAAGGCAATCGTGGACTTGCCCATGGCCGGCAGGCCGACCATGACGATGTACATTTTCTGGTTTTCAAATCCCATTTCAGATATCATTCCCGTATTCCAACTTAAAATCACAACAACCGGAAGAGGTTCCGCAGGCTTCTCTGATCCCTTCGATCCAAACGGGTAAGGCCATGCTCTCTGGCTGTCTCCACTGCCTGCTCATATTCCGCCCTGGTGATCGTCCTGTCCAGTTCCGGGTATCTCCGGGCCTGACCGCAGGGATGATACTGATCCATGATGTTGAGGTAGGTGTTCTTTGAAATCTCCCTGGAGATAAAGGCGAACCACTCAGCCGACCCGGCCAGGCCCCGGGGCATGAGCAGATGCCTGATCATCAGGCCCCGCCGGGCAATACCGGCTGTATCGAGCTTCAGGTCACCCACCTGACGGTGCATTTCCTTAATGGCCAGGCGGGCTTTATCCGGGTAATCCTCTGCCAGGCAATACTCTTTCGCTTTGGCCGGATCTGCAAATTTTAGGTCCGGCATGTAGATGTCCACGATCCCGTCCAGCAGTCGCAGGGTCTTAACCTGCTCATAGCCGCCGCAGTTGTAGACGATCGGCAGGCGGAGCCCGGAAGCAGCAGCCAGGGCCAGGGCTTCCAGAAACTGGGGGACCACATGGGAAGGGGTGACCAGGTTGATGTTCAGGGCCCCCTTTCGCTGTAGTTCGAGCATGACCTCGGCCAATTGCTCCGGTGGGACTTCCGGACTGTCCTTCGCCCTGTGACTGATGTCGAAGTTCTGGCAGAAAAGGCAGCCAAGATTGCATCCGGCAAAAAAGATGGTTCCGGAACCATTCTCCCCGACCAGCGGGGCTTCCTCCCCAAAATGGAGATGAAACGAGGCCAGACGGCTCAAACGTCCTGTTTGACAAAAGCCGGTCTCCCCCTCTACTCTGTCGACTGCACACAGCCGGGGACACAGTCTGCAGGACGTTAGCCTGCCCCGGGCTTCCTGGACCTTTTCCTCCAGTTCCTGGTGCGTCAGGTTTAAATAGGCTGCTTGTCTAGTTATGATAGAATCTATTACATACTTATAATCCATTTTCGGCCCGGTTTCCAGCCGGGCCGAAAATGGATTTGGGAGCTGAACATGGGTTTCTTGTCCGCGAGTGCCTCTTTTGTGAGATACAGGATCATCGATGAGGTCCCCAAGGGGATCTGGCCCCGGGTCACGGATCTCCTGCAGGAGCAATGCTTTCAGGATATCGATCAATCCAGCGAAGAGCGATCCTTCGGCTGGGTGAGCATAGACAACATGCTGGACAGCAACTGGTCCGAAGCCCCCGTGAACAAGGGTGAATACCTGGCCTTTGCCCTGCGGGTCGATACCCGGCGGATTCCCCCGGCGGTTTTCAAAAAGCACTACCAGATAGCCCTGGAAGAGTCCATGGCCAAGGCCCGGGAGCAGGGGAAGAAATTTATTGGCCGGGATCAGAAAAAAGAGCTGAAAGAACAGGTCAGACTCAGACTCATGACCAGGACTCTCCCTGTTCCGGCTGTCTTTGACGTGGTCTGGAATTCCCGGACCAACCGGGTTTACTTTGCAAGCACCCAGGCCAAGATGCGCAGCCTGTTTGAAGACCACTTCACCCAAACCTTCAAGCTCCACTTGGAACCCCTGACCCCTTTCTATCTGGCCCTTGATCTCGCGGGCAAAGAGCAGCAAAACCTCTTGACTGAATACGAACCTGCAATCTTAGTCTGAATCCGGTTTTGCCCCGGGAGTTTTCTGCTTCCGGGGCAAAACAGGATAAGTCACGAACATAATAAAGAAAAATTTAGGCTTGGTAATCAACAATGCATTTTGGACTTCTCCCTCTTCTTCAACCGTGAACTCTCCGAGGCGTAGGCTCGCTCACTACGAGCCGGAGGCCGAGAACCCGGAACCTCTATAGGGCCACCTGTAACCACTACCTTGTACTATAAACGGCAAAAACTTATACCCCAAATACGCATATGGAAGCAACAGATATCTTAAAAGCGGAAACCCTGGCCCCGTTTATCGGCCGGGATTTTTTGACCTGGCTCTGGTTTTACACCGACAAGAAAAACGGCCTCTTCCAGAGCAAAACGGGTCAAGACTTTGCCCTGTTCCTTGAACAGCGCATTTCCGTGCTTGGCGGAGAAGGAGAATCCCGGGACACGGCTGTCAGCAGCGGCCCCCTGTCTGAACTGCGGGAAGCCAGATTAGGGCTGCAGACCGGAAAAAAGGTCGACCAGGCCAGGATCAGAATGGAACAGGACGAAAACACCTGGCTGGTTCAGGTCAAAGGTGAAGACTTCAGCCTGACCGGTGTCAAGACCCCGAAAGTGGACATGAAGCTCGAAGAAGGCGAAGACCCGGATGCCAGGTTCCTGGAAAAGATGTATCTCATTGAACAGACTCTCGAAATACTGGACGAACTCTTCGTCTTGTTCCTCGATCTTCGGCTCTCACCGGACTGGAGCCGGGTCAGGAAAGAGATGGCGGACTGGGTCGGAAGCTGACCCCTTTTCTGCTTCTTTTTTGGTGCGGCCCGGTTCATGAATGGCGAGTGTCTGTGCCTGGCTCATCAGGAATGGCTATAAAACATATTCCGGATTAACCAATACAGGAATTCATCGCTGCCCTGTGTTCTATGCTGAAACCCTGTTTTGGTTGGCAAAATAGTCCTTAACGGCTTCTAAAACGGTGAGGATGTCTTGGCGGCTGACATCCAGATGGGTTACCAGTCTGATATTGTCTCGGCCCTGGATGATGATCCCCCGGCTTTTGAGATGTTCGGTCAACTGCCTGGCCTCTTCCTGATCCATGCTGACGAAGACCATGTTGGTATTAGCAGAAGGGGCCTCAACCTCCAGTTCCTCAACCTCGGCCAGGCCCCTGGCCAGTAGCGCGGCATTGTCATGGTCCTCGGCCAGCCTCTGGACATTGTTTTCAAGTGCGTACACTCCAGCGGCCGCCAGATAGCCGGCTTGGCGCATTCCGCCGCCTAGAACCTTACGCCAGCGCCTGGCCGCTTTGATCTGCTCCTGGCTGGCGCAGAGCACCGAGCCCACCGGAGCGCCGAGGCCTTTTGACAGACAGAAGGAGATGGAATCGAAGTGCTTGGCGATGGTTTGGGCATAGATCCCCTGCTTAACCGCTGCATTGAAGATGCGGGCCCCGTCCAGGTGAATTTTCAGATGGTGATTCAGCGCCAGTTCCGCTGCCTGCTCCAGGTATTCCAGCGGCAGAGGAAGGCCTGCCTTGGTGTTTTCCAGGCACAAGAGCCGGGTCCTGGCGCAGTGAAAGTCGTCGGGTTTGATGAAGGTGGCGACCTTGTCCAGATCCAGGGTGCCGTCAGCTTCAAAATCGAGGGGTTGGGGTTGCACACTGCCCAGAACGGCCGGACCTCCACCCTCAAGCCAGTAGGTGTGAGCTTTTTGGCCGACTATGTATTCGTCGCCTCTGCCGCAGTGGGTCAGAATGCCCAAAAGATTGCCCTGAGTGCCGCTGCTGACGAAAATAGCCGCCTCCGTGCCCAGCATATC
>JAIPER010000184.1 GCA_021737115.1 Desulfohalobiaceae bacterium | reverse complement strand
CCTGATCCAGACAGTGGATTTCTTTACCCCGATTGTTGACGATCCTTACTGGTTCGGCCAGATCGCCGTGGCCAACGCCTTGAGCGACGTCTACGCCATGGGGGGTATCCCGAAGACCGCCATGAATCTGGTGGGTTTTCCAGTGAAAACCATGGACATGAGCATCCTCAGGCAAATGCTCCAGGGCGGGCTGGACAAACTGAAGGAAGCGGACGTGGTTCTGGTGGGCGGGCACAGCCTCGAAGACAACGAACTGAAGTACGGACTTTCCGTGACCGGGCTGGTTCACCCCCAGCGGGTGATCACCAAGAAGAACATGCGTCCTGCCGATCGCTTGATCCTGACCAAACCCCTGGGGACCGGAATCGTTAATACGGCCTTAAAAGGCGGCTTGGCTGATAAGGAACTGGTCCAGAGGGTCACCTCCCTGATGGCTCAGTTAAACAGAACAGCGGCCGAGGTCATGGCGGACTTCGAGGTCCATGCCTGTACCGATGTGACCGGATTCGGTCTGCTGGGACACCTCGCGGAAATGGTGGTCGATTCAGGCCTGGGAGTGGAACTGGAAGCCGCCCGGATACCGCTGATCCCGGAAGCCCTGGAGTTCGCCTCCATGGGGATCATCCCGGCCGGCAGCTACAAAAACCGGGAGTTCAGAGCAGCCGGTATCGATATCCGAACCGGAGTAGGGCAGGGGGTTCAGGATCTGCTCTACGATCCCCAGACTTCGGGAGGGCTTTTGATTTGTCTGGATGCCGGGAAGGCTGAAGAGCTCCTCGGGGCTTTATATGAAAGGGGATTGACCGATGCCGCGATTATCGGCCAGGTGGTTGCGGAGCATCCGGATAGGATAAGAGTTTTCTAATTGTTAATTGTCAATTGTTAATTTTTAATTATTAATGGCAGATACATATAGAACTTCTCATTTCGTGTTATTCGGCGGGAATGTGATTAGGAGTTTTCTAATTGTTAATTGTTAATTATTAATGGCAGATACATATAGAACTTCTCATTTCGTATTATTCGGCGGGAATGTGATTAAATGGACGATGTGATAATCAAATTTTCCAATCTCGGGAGTAGACTGGTCCAACGTAGCTCTTTGTGAAATTTGGGCCTGATGTCTTGGGGGGCACCTGTCTTTGTTCTAAAAACCAAAATTGGATCAATACAGCTCTGAAATTAACCCTTAACAATTAACCATTAACAATTAGCAATTTCTTCTACCTCTCCTCGATTTCCCGTTTGACCATCTCTCTGGTGTAGGCCGCGGTTATTTCGCTTTCCGGCAGGGTGCCTACCAGTTTTCCGTTGCTGACCACCGGCAGCTGGTTGATGCCCATGGATGTCATCTTTTCCAGGGCGTTTTCCAGGGAATCATCCGGGAAGACGGTAGTCGGATTTCGAGTGGCCAGATCCTTGGCGATGACCAGCAGCTGGAGCTCGTCTTCGTTTAGAACCGATCTGATGTCCCGGAAGGAAATGATCCCGGTCAACTCCTGCTGATCATTAATGACATGGAGATACGGGGCGTTCTGATTCTTGAAGGTCTCAATGATGTCCTGAAGCGGGAGGCTTTCCGGTATGGTGTACACTTCGGTTCGCATGCTGTCCTTGACCAAAAGCCGCTGCAGGGTTGAGACCTCCCGGCCGGGTTCTATGTCCACCCCTCTGCGCAGGAGCTTGATGGTGTAGATGGAGCCCCGTTTCAAGGTGCTGGCGGTAATGGTCGCCAGAATGCAGGTGATCATCAGGGGAAGGATGATCGAGTACTGGCTGGTCAGCTCAAAGAGGATCAGGATGGCGGTGATCGGGGCGTGGGTGGTTCCGGCCACGACTCCGCCCATGGCCACCAGGGCGTAAGCCCCGGGGTCCGCCGTCAAATGGGGAAGAAAGATATTTATGAGGGTGCCGAAGGTGCCCCCGGTCATAGCTCCGATGAACAAAGAAGGCGCGAATATCCCCCCCGACCCCCCGGAGCCGATGGTCAGGGAGGTGGCCAGGATCTTGACCCAGATCAAGGTAAAGAGCAGGGTCAATCCCATCTCGTTGACCAGGGTCAGGTTGATGCTGCCGTAGCCCACTCCGAAGACGTGGGGGAACTTAAAGAAGATCAAACCGAGGATCGCTCCACCGATGGCGGGTTTGATCCATTCCTTGATGGGTACGGCGTCGATGAGATCCTCAGCTGTATAGATGAATTTGGTGAAGGCCAGGCCGACTAGGCCGGAGACGATTCCAAGTAAGGGGTAGAAGAAAAATTCCCAGAGGGAAACCACGGAATATTCCGGAATGATGAAGGCCGGTAGATCGCCGAAATAATGCCGGGATATGGTCGTGGCCGTGACCGAGGACAGGACTACCGGGGAAAAGGACATCAAGCCGAAGTCGCCGAGGATGATCTCCAGGGAGAAGAGCACTCCGGCGATGGGGGCGTTGAAGGTGGCGGCTATCCCGGCTGCGGCCCCGCAGCCGACCATGGTCTTCATGTGTATTCTGGGTATCTTGAAAAACTGGGCCACGCTGGAGCCTATGGAGGCCCCGATCTGGACGATGGGGCCTTCACGTCCGACAGATCCTCCGGAACCGATGCAAATGGCCGAGGCCAGGATCTTGACCAGGGCTACCCGCTTTCTGATGAACCCGCCGCGCAGGGCCACGGCCTCCATCACTTCCGGGACCCCGTGCCCTTTGGCCTCTCTTGCTCCAAAGTAGACCAGCAGCCCCACGGCGAGACCCCCTGCGGCCGGAATGCATACTTTCAAGGCCGGAGGCACGATGTGGGCAAAGGTCAAAAAGTCGTCGCTGTTCAGATAAAAAAGCCACTGAATGGACTTGATGATGTATCGGAACAAGACCGCCCCGTAGCCGGAGAGTATGCCGATAATCAAGGCGAAAAGCAGATTTTTGATATGCAGGTTCAGCCTGGGATGGCGGAGCTTTTCAATGATTTTCATCGGCTGATTTTCAAAGAAAGGTGGAGGTGAACCTGATTTCTTAGCGGTTGCGCACGGTGACCACGGGGCAGGGCGCTTTCAGGATGATGTACTGGGCGGTGGAACCCATGACCAGTTTCCCGACCTTGGACTCTTTTCTGATCCCGACCACGATTTCATCGACCTGATTCTCCTGGGCGAACTGGACCGTGTCCTCACCGGGGCTGAAGCCGCGGATCAGGAGATGGGTGCTGCAGGGGATGTTTTGTCTTTTGCACTCTTCTTCCGCCTGCCAGAGACGTTGTTCCGCTTCTTCCACCAAAGGCAGATCCTTTTCGGTCCTGGTCCGTTCGGCCGAAGTGATGATGTCCAGGGAGGCGTTGAAGGTCTTGGCATGTTCCATGGCCAGATTCAAGGCGTTTTCAGCGGATTTCGAGCCGTCATAGGCCACCAGTATTTTCATCGTTCTCTCCTTTTCGCAGCGTAAGCGGGTTATGGTTGCAGGCCCGTACTTTCCGATAAAGGGCGGCAGATTGTCAAGGCGATGGGGCTTGCCGCAATGAACTGCTTTTCTATTTTCCATGGTACATCTGGAAGAAATCCTATGAGAATTTTGATTTTTTGGCAAGCCATGATCTTTGCCGACCCGACCATCTCTGCACTGAACCGCGGCCCAGGTTTGGCTGTTGCAATAAAAAAACCGAAATAGAAAGGGGTTGAGGAGTCTTCCAGAATAGGCTATGTTTCCACAACCGGCACGGACCGAAGAATGATTGTCAACACGGTCCAAACACAGGGAAACATTGTTGATGCAGTCCCGGATTCAGGAAAATGGTAGAAGAGTCGTATAAGAACCTGTGTATTTTTCATGATGCCGAGGGCCTTCGTTTCGGGCTATCCTCTTTTTCCCATCCCAGTCGAGTCGCCTTGATTTATTCCTTTCATCGGGACAGTCCATTGCGGGTCTATGATCCACAGGATCTTCTGCGGGATCACGAGCCGAAAATAAAGGAAACCTACCTCGATACCGAGCAGTGGCGTGAAGACGACCATCAGCCGGTGGACGAACACTGTTCACTCATCAAAACCCGCAATCTGGACCTGTCCGGACTGATCACCTTCGGGGGAAGGTCATCCTCTGTATTTTACCTGATGTGGTTCACCGAGCACCATCCGGATATCTGTTCGGTCGGCCCGATCACCAGGTGGCTGGAACACGCGGCCCTGCTTCTGTGCCAGGATATCGCCCTGGCCAATGACATCAACATCGGGACCTCGGGATATGTCCTTCAGGGTTATGGCCTGCACGCGGTCCGGGATTATCTTGTTGACCGGAGAAACATGCTCCTTGGGCCGGACAGCTCTTTGCGGGTCTATCCGGTTCTCGAGGCGGTCTTAGGGATTTCCAGGACCAGAGAGGAGGGGGCCTGGGCCAGGGGAAACCTGATTTTTGCCGAACTGGAGCAGATCCCGAAAATGGAACTGTCGGTTGAATTTGCAAAAGAGAACAGGCCGGAGGTCAAGAATTTCAAACACGTCCGGAAGTATCTCCTGTCTGTCGAGGACTCGGAGCGTCAGCTCGTCTCAGACGGGAATTCTATCGTGGGGATGACGGAAATAGCCCCTCCGCAGTCCAGCATCAACGCTTCTTTTCACGGCAATTTCGGATACCTCTATCTGGCCGGGGAATGTGTCTGCAGTTTTTTTGACGGTAATTTCCATGCCACCACCAGAAGGGCCAAGATGGTCCAGTTGGAAGAGGCGCTTTTGGAAATAGACTTCGATCAGGAGATGAGGCATTTTCTCTTTCAAGCAGTGACCAGAATCGTCCACAAGGCTCAGGAGCGAAAGCATGGCTGCACCCTTGTCCTTGATTTCAACCATCCACCCCTGGGCCTTATCGGTCAATCCATGACCGGACCTCTGGATATGTCCGATGAAAAAATGTTGGAACTGGCCATGGACCTGGCCAAGATGGACGGGGCCCTGCATATCGACAAGCGTCTCCGCCTGCTCGGTTTCGGATGTCTCCTGGACGGGCACCGGGTCAGCTGGGAAGACTCTTCGCGAGGGGCCCGCTACAATTCGGCCCTTCGCTTCACTGCTGAAAACGAAAAGATCATTGTGGTCGTGGTTTCTTCTGATCAACCGGTATCCATTATTCAGGGCGGGATAGATATCAAGGCAGCCTGTGAATGGGAGCCGGTACATCAGGATTTTCAGCCTCCCACCTTGCGGGATTGGCTTGAGGACATTCAGGCTTGAACCCTTTTAAATTCGATAGTTACATGTCAGCTTTGCCTCTGGCAAATCTGACATTTAATTATTTAATTTATATGAAAATATTGAGCCAGGATAGTATGTAATTGGGTTGAAGTCCATAATTGCCAGTTTGATCAATAAAGAAACTTTGAGTCACCTCCTCCGTCATTCCGGCGGAGGCCGGAATCCATTCTGAAAATGTAAGAGCTGGACCCCGGCCTACGCTGGGGTGACGGAGAAAGAAAAATCTAGTTTCATATGAGGCCTGCCAGAGGCAGGGCTGACCCCCTTATATAATAGTAATCTGGAGCTGATTATGGGAGATGTTCGTATTTTAGGCACTGGATCGTATCTTCCGCCAAAGGTGTTGAAGAATGCAGACTTGCAGGAAATGGGACTGGAGACATCTGATGAATGGATCGTTGATCGTACCGGTATCCGGGAGCGGCGGGTAGCCGATCCAGAGACCGCAGCCTCTGATCTTGGACACGAGGCCTCGCTCAGGGCCTTGGAAATGGCGGGATTATCCGCCTCGGATCTTGATTTGATCATCATGGCCACCATCACCCCGGACACCTGTTGTCCGGCCGGGGCCAACTGGCTGCAGGCCAGGCTTCAGGCCCCGCAGGCAGTGACCTTCGACGTCACGGCGGCCTGTTCCGGCTTTATCTTCGGCCTGAACATCGCCCAGCAGTATCTGCAAAACATGACCCACACCAAGGTCCTGGTGGTTGCCTCTGAGATTATGACCAGGACCGTGGACTGGTCGGATCGGTCCAGCTGTATTCTCTGGGGCGACGGGGCCGGAGCCGCGGTCTTGAGTCGCGGGCGAGAAGGGCCTGAACTGCTCTCCACCCATATCCACAGCGACGGAGCCAACGGCCAGAATCTCCTCATGCCCGGCGGCGGGTCCCGGACTACGCCCATCTCCCATCAGTCCGTTGATAAGGGCCTTCATTACCTGCAGATGATCGAGGCCAACATGAGTTTCAAGGTGGCGGTCAGATATTTTATCGAATCCGCCCGGGAAGCGGTTGCCCACAACAATCTGGATATCCATGATGTCGACTGGTTCATCCCCCATCAGGCCAATTTACGGATGTTTCAGTCCATGGCCAAGCGACTCCAGGTGCCTCTGGACAGCTTCTATCTGACCCTGCAGAAGTACGGGAACATCTCTTCGGCCTCCTGCGCCATCGCCCTGGATGAGGCGGTGCGTGACGGGAGCGTCAAATCCGGAGACCTGATCTGCCTGCCTGTTTTCGGGGGAGGCCTGACCTGGGGTTCGGCCCTGATCCGCTGGTAAATAGTGCTTGGATGAAAACTCACCCATCTCATTCGTCACTGCGAGATTTTGAAATCCTCATGTATCGAAATACACTGCGGTTTCAAAATCCCTTGTTCCTCGTATCCGGGCAAGTTTACGACCAATCACTGTTTTTGTTCGGAGACTCATTAGGCGCTTACTAATTGTTAATTGTCAATTGTTAATTTTTAATTATTAATGGCAGATACATGTAGAACTTCTCAATTCTTGATGTTCGGCGTGAATGTGGTTAGGCGCTTAGCAGAGATTTCAAACCAACATGTTGGTCTTTACGAAGCAAACTGCCCTGAAGGGGCCTCTTTTTCCGCGCAGGGTCGCGGAAAAAGTATAGTGCCTTACGCATAATTCTGTGCCATGAAAAACAAGAAATTCTGTTAACCTAAACCATCACGATCTTGGGATTTGGAATTTCATGTTCAATTCAATTTGGGTTTCGGGCGAAGCCCGCTTTAATCTCTGAATTTCATTTCGGGTGGAGTTCACGGGGCAGGGACTTAAGCCAGCCGCAGTCAAGCACTCCCCATAGTCCGGTCAGAATGGCCTCGGCTGTGTCATGCCGCAAAGCCGTCGGCTTGGGCAGATTGGACCAGAGAATGACCTTACGGGCCGAGGTTTCGGCGAAGCGTTTGGCCTCCAAGCCGCTCT
>JAIPER010000183.1 GCA_021737115.1 Desulfohalobiaceae bacterium | reverse complement strand
CGCAGCGGAGGATGGGTGGTGACCAGGCTGACCCGCAATTTCGGTCCGGCCAGATGCATGCAGACCGCATCGGGGTCGAGCCCGAAGCTCCGGGCCAGAAACTCGGTGTGTCCCGAAAAGGGGTAGCCGGCCTCACTGAGCATGGCTTTGTTCAGGGGGCAGGTTACCAGACCCCGGGCCAGCCCCTGCCGGATGAGGCCGCAGGCCGTATCCAGGCTGACTCCGGCGGCCAGACCGCCTTGAATGCGGGGTCTGCCGGGTAGGATCTCCAGGTCTTTGAGCTCGGCCGGGGTATAGGCATAGACCGCAGCCTGTAAGGCGGGCAGGCGCTCGAGGTCGGGCAGGACTTCCCAGAAGGGGGAGAGGCCCAGTTCGGCAGAGTGGTGCTCAAGGGCCTTCACCGGTCCGATGAGCAGCAGAGGCCGGTTCAGGCCCTGTTTATTGCTCTTCGAAAGGAGCCGGACCGTGAGCTCCGGTCCCAGTCCGTTCGGGTCTCCCAGGGTGAGGAGCAACGGTTGGTGCTTCAAAGTCTGGATCCCTGATTCAAGAGATACATGTCGGCCAGGGTCAGCTGGACCATGGATTTCAAGACCGGAACAATGCGGGGGATTGCGGAAACATCGTGTCTTCCCTTTATCTGCAGACTGACTTCCTGCCCCTCAGTGTTCAAGGTCTTCTGAGAGAGAAAGATCGAAGGGATGGGCTTGACCGTGGCCCGAGCGGTTATGATCTGTCCGCTGGAGATTCCCCCCAGTATGCCGCCGGCATTGTTCCGGGTGAAGCCGTCCCTGGAAATGGGATCGTTGTTCTGGCTGCCGGTCAGCTCTGCCGATTCCAGTCCGGCTCCGATTTCCACCGCCTTGACCGCCCCCACGCCCATCAGGGCGTAGGCCAGTCTGGCGTCCAGTTTGTCAAACACGGGCTCGCCCAGACCCGGCTGGACTCCCCTGGCCTGGATCTCCACGACCCCTCCGATGCTGTCCCCCTTTTCCTTGATTTTTTCGATCTTTTGGTTCCAGAGTTCGATCACCGAAGGATCCGGAGTAAAGTACGGCTGTTCACAGGCCTTTTCCGGGGAAATGATTTCAGCTTCTATGCCGCCGATCTCCAGGGTATAGGCCAGGACCGTGATGCCTTGGGTCTTCAGGAGCTGTCCGGCCACGGCTCCGCCCACGATCCTGGAGACCGTCTCTCTGGCCGAGGCCCTGCCGCCGCCCCGATGGTCGCGGTAGCCGAACTTTGTCTGATAGGTGTAATCGGCGTGTCCGGGCCGGTATACATTGCGGAGTCTGTCGTAGTCGTTGGGCCGCTGGGCTGTGTTGATGATCTGAAACCCGATCGGGGTACCGGTGGTTTTTCCATCGAAGACACCGGACAAGAGTTTGACCTGGTCCGGTTCCTTGCGAGGCGTACCGGCCGGATTCTGTCCGGGTTTTCGCTTTTCCAGTTCCCGCTGAATGATTTCCTCATTCAGTTCGAGACCCGCGGGACATCCGTCGACGATTCCTCCCAGGGCCGGGCCATGGGATTCACCGAACGTTGTTAATTGAAAGCGGCGGCCAAAGGTGTTGCCTGACATGAGAACCTCTGTTTGTATCTATACCAGCAGTTGGCATAAATTGCGGTTTTTTCACGCAAGATTACTTTTTTTTCCACTCTGCAAAGGCCTGCTCCAGGAGCAGCGGGTCCAGGGAAGGGGAGTCATACATCCCCTTGTCACTGCGTTGCCTCCAGGCTTCGTACATGACCACTGCTGCGGCCACTGAAACGTTCAGGCTTTGAATCATCCCCTGCATGGGGATGCAGAGCTCTGCATCAAGGTGCTCTTTGAGTTCAGGGCTGATTCCTCGATGCTCGTTGCCAAAGACGACGGCCGCCGCTCGGGTCAGGTCCCATTTCGCGATCGGGACGGCCTGAGGGCTGAAGCCGGTGCCGAGTATGAAAAAATCATTTTCTTTCAGATAATCGATGAGCTCCGCGGCATTGGTGTGCTTGTCTCTTTTCACCCACTTTTTTGCAGAGGCGGAGGTTTTGGCGCCAAGCCTGGGAAATTTTTCTGTTGTGTAATAGAGGTGGACCCTGTAAACTCCGAAAGCGTCACAGCTTCGCAATATGGCGGAAACGTTGTGGGGATCGTGGATATTGTCCAAAACCAGGGTCAGATCGGGCTGTCGTCTGGAAAGAACCCCTCTGATCCTGTCGATGCGTTGCTTGGTTCGCGCCCCCATAAGATGTGAGATTCTGTCTGAAGTGATAGTCGTTGTCAATAAGGGAAGTGTTGTTTAAGGTTGTGTTTTTACAGGAACTTAGATTTTATCTGTGTAACTTGGCGATAAGTCCTGGCAGAGCTGACCGAAGAGAGATTCTTCACTCGAAGACTCGTTCAGAATGACAAACAAAGACTACAGTTACGACATGTCATAAACTTTCGCTGTAGTGCTAGATAAATGGATTGGAATTCAGGACAGAGGAGGGCAGTGTTGTCTGAAAAAGATATAGAGGTCAAGATCAAGTATCTGCATCCTGCCTGGGATGAGGCGAAACTGGCCTATGCCACCAGCTTTTCTGCAGGAGTGGATCTGCGGGCCTGTCTGGAGACGAGTCAGATATGCATTCAGCCAGGCCACCGACTGACCGCTCCGTCTGGTTTGGCCATTGAAATCGTTACCCCAGGCATCGCCGGGTTTGTCTTTTCCAGGAGCGGGCTGGGGACAAAACAAGGGCTGGTGGTCAGTCAGGGGGTCGGAGTCATCGACCCGGATTATCGGGGAGAAATCATCGTTTCCCTCCTGAACACATCTCAGACCCCAAAAACCATCTTTTCCGGGCAACGCATCGCCCAGCTCATTTTTATGCCGGCCTATCAGGCCAGACTCGTTCCGGTCTCCGAACTGACCCCGAGCGGCAGAGGCCACGGGGGATTCGGACATACAGGAGAGGATTGAGGAGACGGGAGAGGAATAACGAGAGATGAGTGATGAGGGAGGGACCGCCGTCCCTTCCCTCGTCCTTCGTTCCCCGGGGGCTTCTGTCTTCAGCGCAATTGTTCAGCCGCCCGGCTGACTTCTTCCTGCATCTGCGATCTGGCCTGGACGATTTTTTCGGCCAGGGAGGAATCGGACAGGGCCAGGATCTGGGCGGCGAGCCAGGCTGCGTTCTTGGCCCCGGCTTTGTCCAGGGCCAGTGTCCCCACCGGAAAGCCCGGGGGCATCTGGACCGTGGCCAGCAGGGCATCCATGCCGTTCAGGGCTGAAGCGTTCAGGGGAACGCCGAGGACGGGTTTTATGGTCCTGGCGGCCACTGCGCCGGCCAGGTGGGCGGCCATCCCGGCGGCGCAGATGAAGACCTGGCATCCGTCCTGTTCCAGCTCCCTGATGAGGTTTTCCGTCCTCTGCGGTGTCCGGTGGGCCGAGGTTATGGTGAAGAGGTAGGAGATGTTCAGTTCATCCAGAACCTGGGTGCAGGGCAGCATCTGCTCCTTGTCTGACTTGCTGCCTATGAAAACGGCTACCTGGGGCATGGTGGACTCCTTATGTCAGCACTGCCAGAAGTAGGTCTGACATGTAATTAATTAGTTCTTGACGACAAAGAACGAAAACAGATACCGTATGTAGCCATATGACTAGACAGTCGAAGCTATCTCCAAACATTCGGTCGTCGTACTGATTTCTATAATTCATGCGGTGATTTTCTGCAAGATTCAATTTTTACTGATCCAACCTGACTGATGTGAAAATTGCTTTTGAAGCCGGATTTCAGGCTGTATTTGTTGTCGAAAGCACGCCTGGATCAGTATTCAACTTCCCTGGGGGGCGCCGATGATTCTCGGTATAGACGTGGGTGGAACCCATACCGATGCGGTTTTGTTGCATAAACATGGTCTGGTGGCTACAGCCAAGGTGGTTACCGATCACGGGGATCTCCTGTCTTCGGTCTGTCAGGCCCTGGAAGAGATTCGTAAAGTGGACAGGATGACCGGCCTGAAACGGTTCAATCTGAGCACCACCCTGTGCACCAACGCCATAGTCCAGGGTGAGTTGCACGAGGTCGGTGTTCTGGTTTCGGCCGGCCCGGGGATAGATCCTGCCCATTATTGCCTAGGAGGACAGTATAAACTGATTCCCGGCGGCCTCGATCACCGGGGGACAGAGGTGGTCCCCCAGGATCCTGGGCTGATTGAGAGCAGCATACAACAATGCCTGGATCAAGGGGTGAAGGTTTTTTCACTCATCGGCAAGTTTTCACCGCGCAATCCCGGTCATGAACTCCAGATGGCGGAACCGCTCCAGGGAAAATGCGATTTCTTGACCATGGGACACACCCTTTCCGGGCAGTTGAATTTTCCGCGGAGAATCGCCACAGCCTATTACAACAGTGCGGTCTGGCCCGTGTTTACCGGGTTTGCTCGTTCGGTGGAGACGTCCCTGGAGCAGCTCGGCCTGACCCCGCCCCATCTGAATATCCTGAAGGCGGATGGGGGGACCATGACCCTGACCCAGGCCAGACAGACCCCTGTGGAGAGTATATTTTCTGGCCCTTCGGCCAGTATCATGGGCTGCCTGGCTATGTGCTGTCCCGAACAGGACTCCCTCCTCCTGGACGTCGGCGGAACCACGACGGATATGGCGGTGTATGCAGACGGGGCTCCCCTGGTTGAAACGGAGAGCATGGATCTGGTCCACAGGCCGACCCTGGTCAGGGCCATGAAGAGTAAATCCATTGGTCTGGGCGGTGACAGCGCGGTTTCCATCAAAAACCAACAGCTGTGCATTGGTCCGAAGCGTCTGGGTCCCAGCCTGGCCAGTGGCGGCGCGGTCCCTACCCTGGTGGACGCCTTGAACCTGGTTCAGGACGTCAGGCATGGCGATCTTGAGGCTTCGAGACAGGGAATCAGGGAACTTGGATCACGTCTGGGACTCTCTGCTGAGGAATGTGCCGGGCAGATCATCGATGCGGTCTGTACAGAGCTGAAAGAGCAGGCCGTGAGCATGCTGGCCAGGATCAACGCAAAACCCGTGTACACTGTGCATGAACTCCTGGAGTACAGAGAAATAAAGCCGAAGATTGTGTACCTCATGGGTGGTCCGGCCAGGATGCTGGCCCCGATACTCGAAGCAAAGCTCAATCTGCCGGTCTCTGTTCCGGACCATTACCAGGTGGCCAACGCCCTGGGGGCGGCCCTGGCCAAACCGACCATGGAGGCCGAGCTTTTTGCGGATACGGAAAAACATGTCCTGAGAATACCGGTTTTGGGGGTCAACCAGGAAATCCCCGGGAAGTACTCCCTGGCTCAGGCCAGAACGGACGTGGTGGATAGACTCTGCAGCCATGTCAGCAGTCGTCTGGATTGGAACGTGCCCCAGGAAGAAGTGGAGATCGTTGAGGAGAGCGAGATGAACATGGTCAGGGACGTTTATCAGGTCGGGCGGGATATCCGGGTCAAGGCCCAGATCAAGCCGGGCATAGTCTCCGACTACCAACAGGCAGTGAGGTAGCGTATGCAGAGAGCTGAAACCAGTATGGGCGTTGTCTTTTTTCCGGCTTTTGACTGGGCTATTTCATCGACCCATCCCGAGCGCCAGGAACGTCTGCTGTACACCATGGATCAGCTTAAGGAGGAAGGAATCTTCGATATTCCAGGCATCACCGAGTACAAGCCGGAAATCGCCAAGATGGAGGATGTGCGCCGGGTTCATTTCTGCTTTCCGGATACCGGGACCAATTTGACCAGTTCTCATTTGATTTCCGCAGGCGGGACCATCAAGGCGGCCAAGCTGTTCATGGACAAGCAGGAGGACAAGAGCTTTGCCCTGGTCCGCCCCCCGGGACACCATGCCATGAAGACGGTCCACGGCGGTCGGGGGTTTTGCAATGTGAACATGGAAGCGATCATGATCGAGTACCTGCGGGACCATTACGGGGTCAAAAAGGTGGCCATCGTTGACACAGACTGCCATCATGGCGACGGAACCCAGGATATCTACTGGCATGATCCGGACACCCTGTTTATCTCCATGCATCAGGACGGGCGGACCATGTTCCCCGGCTCCGGGTTCCCCGGGGAGATTGGCGGACCCAAGGCCCTGGGCAGCACGGTCAACATACCGCTTCCCCCGAATACCGGGGACGAGGGTTTTCTGTACGTGATCCAAAACGTGGTGCTGCCGATTCTGGAGGATTTTCAGCCCGAGGTGGTCATCAATTCAGCGGGCCAGGACAATCATTTTACCGACCCGATCACGAACATGAATTTCTCAGCCCAGGGATATGCCGAACTGAGCCGTCTCCTGAACCCGGACATCGTCGTCCTGGAAGGGGGATATTCCATCCAGGGGGCCCTGCCCTACGTGAATCTGGGGATCATTCTCTCCCTGACCGGCCTGGATTGGAGCTATTGCAAGGAGCCGGACTTCGATCCCGGGGCCTTGAAGCAGGAAAAGAGGATAACCGATTATGTGAAAAAGGTCTCCGAAGCGGTTCTAGAGCAGTATAAGTCCCCGGACACCGGCGCGATTTCCAGGGAGCGGGACGGGGAGTTCTTTGTCCGTTCAAAGGAGATATTTTACGACACCTCCTACATAACGGAACGGCAGCGAGAATACCTCCTGGACTGCGATCACTGCCCGGGACTGCTGCTGGTGGAGTCGTCTTCCAGCAGGACCAGGAATTGTCTGGGGCTGGAGGTGCCGCGCAACGCATGCAAGAAATGCGCGGATCTGGGACACAAGATGTTTGAACAGAGCCAGAAGGAGGGGAAGTTCCAGAATATCCAGTTCATCGACCGGGTCGGCAGGGAGAGCCACAGGTATCGGGCTGGGTAGAAACGGGAAGCGCGGAGCTCGGAACGCGAACGGGAAGCGCGGAACGGGGAATAGGGAGCTCGGAACGGGGAGCGGGGAGCTCGGAACGGGGAACTCGGAGCGGAGATGAGAGGGACATCGGGAACCTTCTCCTTGCAGCAATTTTTCCCTTCTGCCTTCCGAGTTCCGCGCTCAGCGTTTTTTGGTGCCGAGTTCCGCGTTATTCCCCCTTCCTCCTTCCCCGCTTCATTTCTGCCTTCCGCGCTCCGCGCTCCGAGCTCCGCGTTATTTTCCCTTCCTCCTTCCCCGCTTCATTTCTGCCTTCCGCGCTCCGCGCTCCGAGCTCCGCGTTATTTCCCCTTCCGCCTTCCGCGCTTCATTTC
>JAIPER010000182.1 GCA_021737115.1 Desulfohalobiaceae bacterium | reverse complement strand
TGGATCGGGTCAGCCGCGAGCTTGAAGATATTCAGGCCAGCCAGAAACGACTGCGGCAACAGGCTGAGAGATTCAAGGTGAACCAAAAACTCATCACCAGGCTTGAAGCGGCCCTGACCCGGGTACAGAAGGACAAGCAGACTATGGAGGAAAAAATTGCAGAGGCCAGGCCATCAACCGGACAAGTCTCGCCGCCAGACCAACGAGCGGGTGGGTCTTTGCCTGTTGAGACCGAAAACGAACAATCCGATTTCCGGGTCTATCAGGCCACAGAAGACGACACGCTGTGGGAAATTGCCCGCAGGTACCTGGGAAAGGGCAAGTACTACCTCCTGCTTCTGGAAGACAATCCCGGCCTGGGTATTTATGACATCGGCAAAGGCGTGAGCCTCAGGGTTTTTAAAAATCTCTCAGCTGTTGATGAGCGCTACAACCGCATCGTGGAACAAGACAACGGCCGGACGTACTGGAAGTATACCGTGGTTGCAGGTGATACCATAGCCGGCATTGCCCGCAAGGTATACGGTTCCAGCCAGGGCATTTCCAAAATCACGGCCTTGAATCCCGGGGCAAGTCTGAAGCCTGGAACACGCATCACGGTGGAATTGCAGTAGATTATATGGGCAAAAATAAAGGACAAGACCTGGAGAGCATCCTGGCCAGGGCCGAGAAATTCTGGCAGAGGGGCAACTATCTCCTGGCTGAAAAGGAATACGCAAAAGCCTTGAAAAAGGGCTGTCAAGGGGATGTCAGTCGGAAAATCGCTGTCTGCCGGCAAGAGATCGCCAAGCAAAAGAGCAAGGAGCTGAGCAAAAAGGGCAAAACGCAGCTGCGCAAAGAAAATTACCAGGCCGCTTTGGATTTATTTGCCGAGGCCCACAAACTCGAACCTCAGGCCTGGCTCGAAGACAAGGTCAATGAATTGCAAAAACTGGTTCAGGCCGGAAATGCTCTGGACTTGGCCAGGAAGGCAGAAGCCCAGGGAAAATATCAACAGGCCGCAGACCTCTATGCTCAGGCCGCCAAGGGAGATGAGCAGTCTCCGGACATCGCGCTGCAAGAGGCAGCCTGTCTGGTCAAGAGTGGTGATTTTGAGGCTGCGGTTTTGATCTATGCCGATTTGGAGCCTGCTTCGAACAAGGACTTGTATAATCAAGGCTTTGCTCTGATCAAGACTGGCCGGCTCTTTGAAGGGCTGTGTGCCTGGGAGCGGATGCAGCAAGGAGAGATCCCGGCAAACCATTGGCAGCAGTTTCAGGATCAGCTTTTCACCGTCAGAACCGGGTTGGCCGGCGAGCTCGTTGGCAGCATTGGAGATGGAGCCTATCAGGAGGATGCTGCCTCTTTGTACGATCAACTCAATTCTCTTCTAAAGCATTTTCAGGAAGGGCAGACCCGAGAGGATCTTCTAAGATGTCAACAAATCCTGATCAAGGACCTGTGGGCCCAAGAGCGCTATGAGGATATCGAAAGACTGCTCGAGCCGCCCTCGGGCAGCCTTGACCTCAAACAGGTCGGTCCTTGGGCCAAACTCTACTTCAAATTGGCCGAATCTACAGGCTCGCATCTCGAAGAGCTCAGGATGTTCTGGCTCACAGCAGTCTATGATTTTCGGCTGATTGCCGGTCTTGCTCCGGAATCTGAAACAGAAAAGCTGCAGGCCAGGCTCATTCACATGGCCGAAGAGGTCATCAAGAAAGCCGGCAACAAGGACAAACAAGCGGACATTTCCGCCCGGACCCGCTGGAATACAGACAAAGCGCTGCTTGGTCGGCTGTCCGCATGCAAAGGGAAATCAAAAGACGGCTCCCTGGTCCTCTGCACTCCGGAATTAGCCTCCCGCCTTGGCTGTTCCCGCGAGCTACTGGACCTTATCCGGGCAAATAAAGCTTCATTTCCTAGTGAAGGCGAGTACTTACAAGCTGGAGGGTATTACTCAGCGGCCGGGCGGAGTCAATATCTGCTGGACGAGGGGGACTGCCCCCAGGCCCTGAATCATTTGCCGCGAGGTGCTTGGGAAGAAGACGAGTTTACCAGGTACGTCGCCTTGAAGGTCTATTTTTTCTATGGCCTGCATTGCCTGGAAACCGGTCAGGACAAAGCGGAGCGATATTTAAAAGACATCGACCGACTTTTCGACCTTGCTCCAGAGTATGAAAAACGTCTTCTGGAACATGCATCCAGGGCCAGTGAAGGTTCATTGGAAACAATGCAGCGCTATGAGATCGGCCTGCAAAAGATTTATGCTCAAAACCCTTCCCAGGCCGTTGCCCAACGGCTGTCGTTGATCATGAGCAGACGGGCCGTGCTGAGTTACAATCAGGATCAGATAGCCGATGCGGCCCTGGCTTCGCAACTCAACCAGGCCCTGAGCTACGATCCTGACAACGAGTACGCCCTGGAAAACTTGCGCCAGACCTGGATCGATCTTGAATTCGAAAAAATGGACCGGGCCGTGGACCAGGGCAAGCTGAAAAAAGCCGGCAACCTGGCGGCCAAGTCGGAGTATCTGGAAGTGAAGGAGCGTTTTTTTGAAATCGCGAAGGAGATGCTGGAGGACGTTGCCGAATTGAAAGGCAAGGAAAGACTATGGAAAAAGCCTTTCCTGGGGGAACTGCTGACCAGCTGCCGGCGTGCCGATCCTTCTCATCCGCTCATCGCGGAAATCATGCAATCGTTGTCTGGCCTGTAAATTGAAATTACATATGGATCCCTACAAGATACTGGAAGTAGAACCGGGTGCGGACAGCCGGGAGATCGTTCAAGCCGCGGCTCTGGCCTTGAGAAAACGACGCTATACAGGTCATGAAATCGCTTTGGCCCAGAAAGAACTACTGGATCCGGTCAAACGAGCGGCCCACGCTTTTTTATATTGCCTGGACAGTGAAGCTGAGTCTGTGCCGCCTGGTTTTGTGAATGCGGAAAAGGGACAGAAGCAGGCAAAGGGAGTCAGGGGGCAGGAGTCATCGGGAAAGGACCGGATACAGGCGAGGGGACATGTTGTACTTGATTTGCAGAGATTGACCGTCTTTGATGAAAAACAGGGCTAGTAGAGGATTGAAGATTGAAGGTTTAATATTGCTGAATATATACTATAGATACTTACGGGAGGAATAAATTGCAAAGATGCCGAAATGTAGAGTATCGACTACCAGAATTTCCGATTCATGAAAGCCTCAATTTATGACGACCGTAAGTATGCAGGACAAAAAAGCGGTCCTCAGGGACTATTTCGTTGATTTTCAACAAAGGATTGCTGAGCTGCAGCATGAACTGCAGCAACAAAAGGACCATCATCGCTCACAGCAGGCAGCTGTGTTTCAGGATGTGTTTGAAGTCCTGGATGCCTTTGAACAACTCGAGGCAACGCTTTCGGCGAAACAGGATCAAATGGATAAGACGGCTTTGTATCTGGCCAAAAATATTCGCTCGATCCAGAAAAAGATGCTCAGATTGCTGAAGAAGAATCAGATACAACCCATCGAATTTCCTGAAGGCAAGGCCCGGATGAAATACTGCAAGGTCCTGGAGACCCAAGCGTCACCGGATCAGGAAGAGGAAACCATCATTTCCGTGCTCAAGACCGGGTATATCGATAGGCAGCACGATCAGGTTCTGCGCAAAGCCGAGGTGGTCACCGTGCACAATGAACCTGAGGCCTGAAAAAAAATTATAGATCCAAAAGCCTCACAGCTTTACGTGCGCAGGAACTGTCCGGTCAGGCGCTCCCAGGCCGCATCCGGCAGATGACCGCTGATGTCGCTGCCAAGCTGTCCTCCGTCCGCGGCCAGGGGACCGCAGTACTCTTCTAAAACCTGAAAGAGCTGATCCACCTCTTGACTTAGAAACTGCCCGGTTTCGGTCCCGAGCATGAGGTTCTGCAGGTCCCGGCGCAGGTCCTTGCTGTATAAGAGCATGACCCAGCCTTCGCTGTAGGGATCGGTGTTGGCCAGAGAGGCCTCCTGCTGCAATTTGGTGTTGACCTCGGTGACCACGCCGCTGACCGGGGCCTGAATCCTGGCCTTTTTCTTGCCCCGCCAAATGCTGAATCCGGGCCGGCCCTGCTCCACGGTCTTGCCGATCAGAGGCGTCTGTATTTGGTCCAGGGGGCCCAGCAGGCGCAAGGCAAAATCATCGAGCCCGATGCGCACCTGAGAGCCCTCCTCGGTTTTGACCCAGGCATGGCCCAGATGGAGGTAGTAGCCCTGAGGGAGGTGAACTCCCTTGACCTCGAGCAGATCGACCGGATTGACCACGGCATAGACCCTGTAGATATCCTGAAAGAAGTGATCGAATTCGCATTCAGGACACTTGTAGTCGTTGCTGCAGGGCCGGAACTCGATCTTCTGTTTCAGGGAATGGATGCAGGGCCTTTTGAGCTGGGGTCTCTTCAAGAGCCTGTCCTGCCAGGATTCGATCTTTCCGCGCGGACCTCGGAAAGGTCTGCCTTTAGCCGCCGCCTGCCTGTTCTCGGCGGCTGTGCGCTCCAAAGCCCGGTTGAAGGGGCATTCAAAACAGCTGTAGTCTCTCAGGCACTGCTTGGGCCTGACGACTCCGGCCTGGGACCAGATGCAGGGAGTCCCGCCGGAGCCGGAACCAAACTGCTTCAGAGCGAGCGGTTCGATAACCATGAGTCTTTACCCGGTTTTTAGAAATGTTTTGGACAAATTGGTCCAGCCGAGATCAGGGCAGTTGCCGTAGACGTCCGGCTGCAGCAGTCCGCCGTCGGCAGCCAGAGGACCGGCGGTCTCCTCGATCATGGATTCCAGAACCTTGACTTCCTGGCCCAGCCAATCCAGTCCCTGGGTGTCATCCATCAGCGGCTTGAGGCACTTTTTGATGTCCTGATGCCGGACCAGAAACAGCCAGCCAAAGCCATAGGGGTCCTGGTTGACCCGGTTTGGATTTTCCCGGATTTCCTGGTTGACTTCGGTGATGATCCCGTCCACAGGAGCAAGGACACCGGCTTGATTGTCCCTGCGTTTCAGGCCCCAGCACTCTTGGCCGTGATCCAGGACTTTTCCCATCAGAGGGAGCTCAAAACCGTCCATTTCCCCAAAGACTTTCAGGGCAAAATCGTCCATCCCGATGCGGATCTGTCCGCCGCTCTCGATCCTGGCCCAGGTATGGCCCTGGTGAAAGTAATGGCCCATGGGCAGATCGAATCCCCGGACCGTCTGAACCTCTCTGGGAAGGGACTCGATCTTGTGGCTGAGGACGTCTTCAAAATACTGATCAAAGTCACAGGTCGCGCATTCATAGTGATAGGGGCAGATCCGATCGGCAATCCGATTGGTCAGGCTGTGCCGGCAGATACGCTGCATGTCGGGTTTTCTGCGCATGGCCTCCTGCCAGCTGACCTGATTGCCGGCAGCCGCCTTCTTGTGCATGGCCTGATCGTACTTGCAGGTGTTGCAGTCGTAGTAGTTGGTGCAGGTCTTGAATTTGACCACTCCGGCCTGCATCCAGAGACAGGGGTTTTCCGCTTTGGCCCGCTCATCGGGTTTGATGCGCCAGACATGACCGCCGAGGACGGCGTCGATGCCGGGGTGCCCCTGATCCTGGCCCTTATTGAGCCTGGTGTAGGATGAGCCGTAGCCGGCCTGGTCTAAATTCTGCTTCTTCTGATTCATGAATTCCTCCTTTACTGATTCAACTTCTGTTTTACGATAAGAACTGCTTACGACAAGAATTACCGATCCTTTGACTCGAGATCTTGTTTTCACGCAGAGTCAGGTTGAATCAGTATATTCATGGCTTATTCATAATTTGCAAAGGCTGTGCCATTTTCAGGCTGGTGGGAGCTGTTTATATAAGTTATTATATTTCAAGGTAGTTGTTCAATATATTTGCATGAGTGATAAACACGTCGTCTTCAGGCAGGTGCCGCAAAATTCAACAACCAGTCGAAAGGTTTGATAATAGAGTAAGTGCAGAGGCCCGATCAGGCGGGATGAATTCAGCTTAACTTATGTGTGGGAAAAAACAACAGTCAAGTCTTGATTTCCTACAGCAGCAGCCGTATTCAATTGAAATGCACCAGTCATTAGCGATTTATACGACGAGATGGACAACAATCGTCTGTCCCATGCCTGCCCTTTTGCCCGGATCATGGAGCAGGGGCTGGTGAAGCGGCTCGTTCAGGTCGGTATACGCACCCTCAACCAGCATCAACTGCAGCAGACTCAACGGTTCGGAGTGGAAGTCCACGAGATGCGCTGGTTTGATCCGGATACCTTTTATCCGGAGTTCGACGAGACTGTGTATCTTTCCTTTGATCTCGACGCCCTTGATCCGACCCATGCACCCGGTGTTTTACACTACGAGCCCGGTGGGTTGACGGTCCGTGAGGTGCTGACAATCTTCCACAGAATCAAGGCTTCCATTGTGGGAGCGGATATTGTCGAATACAATCCCCTTCGCGACCACCATACCATGACGGCCATGGTCGCAGCCAAGCTGGTCAAGGAAATAGGGGCGATGATTCTTTGCAATGCGAAAAAAGCGAGGAGTGCGTGAGTGGTGAGTCAGTGAACCGGTTAGTCCGTGAATCAGTCCTGAGTAAAATTTCTTTCGGCGAAGCGCATTTAACCGGGGACGAGTGAAGAATCCCTTTTCTTCAGCAGGCCTGCTTTTATAAAAAAATCCATAGAGCATCATAACCCAAGTTTACACTAGGGCTGCCTAACTTTTACAAATTTTGGCCAAAATTTACCTAGACTGATTCTATAAGGTACTGAAATTATTCAATGCAAGTGTGTGCTTTTTGTAGTGTAGTGACCTATAAATCAAATTGACTACTTGACACACAGCGCGAGTCTGCTATCATGACTCCATGTTCATTCGCGCCATAAAAAATAAAAACCGTAATTCCAGTAAGATATACTATAAGCACGTGCTCGTGAAGTCGATCCGAACCAAAAACGGACCCAGGCAGGAGACCATACTTAATCTGGGCTCTCTCCATTTGGGGAAACACAAATGGAAAGCCTTGGCCAAGCGAATCGAAGAAATCATCACTGGACAATTGAGACTGCTCCCGGCAGATGAGGAAATCGAATCTCTCGCCCAACACTATGCAAAACTCTATGCTAACCAACAGGTAGCTGAAAAATCCGAACAAAAATATCATGTCCCGGATTTTCAATCGGTTGATGTCAGCAGTCTCTCTTCATCCAAAGGCAAATCCGTGGGGCGTGAACATCTTGGCCTTGAGGCCATGCGTCAGCTTGGTTTTTTCAAACTTTTCC
>JAIPER010000181.1 GCA_021737115.1 Desulfohalobiaceae bacterium | reverse complement strand
ATGCATTCATTGGGTTTGGACGCATGGCCGCCTTTGCCCTGGAGAGATATTTCAAAATCGCAGCAGCCGGCAGTTACCGTTCCACTGCAGATAGCAATAGAGCCGGAAGCGATCATCGGGTAAATATGAAAACCGATGATGGCTTGCACGTCTGGATTTTTGAGAACACCCTGATCAATCATCAGCCCGGCTCCGCCCGGGGCCTCCTCACCAGGCTGGAAGATAAATTTGACACTGCCGGGTAGCTGCTCGCGTATTTTTGACAACAAGGTTGCTGTTCCGAGCACGATGGCTGTATGGCCGTCATGTGCACAGGCGTGCATGACCCGTTTGTTCTGGGAGGAAAAAGACAATCCTGTCTGCTCTGTTATGGGCAGGGCGTCCATATCTGCCCTGAGAGCGATTACCGGTCCAGGCTGAATCCCTTCGAGCAGACCGGTCACACCTGTGGAAGCCAGACCGGTTTGGACCTTCAGGCCCAATTCAGTCAGATGTTCTTGCACCACGCCGGCCGTCCGGTGGCAATCCAGACCCAACTCAGGGTGAGCATGGAACGACCTGCGGTGGTATACGAGCTGGTCCCGAATCGAGGCGGCTTGTCCTAAAAACCCCGATGGTTCAGGGGGTGCATGCGGCATAGTGTTTTATAGGCGTTGGATTCGTTCAAAGGCATCTTGATGGGTCTTGTCCTGAGAGCATATTTGTTCAATGGCCCCCACAAAAGTTTCACGCCACAATTTCTGATCAGGCTGAATAACGGGCAATCCGTATTTCTCTGAAAGGGCAGCCAGGTCGGCTTCGGTCTTTTTGTTGGCCAAGCCTGTGCAGTATTCGCCTGCTTCTTCACATGTTTCAAGCAAAGCATCCTGGGCCGAGGGACTCAACTTGGAAAATTCATGTTCATTTACGGCCAAGGTTAAGTTCAAAGTATATCCAGTCCGGAGCAATGTAGCGTATCGTGCTATACGATGGAGTTTCAGAGCGGCAAGATATCCTGCTGGAATGAGCAGGGCATTGATCTGCCCTTGTTCAAATGCTGCATACAATCCATCCCAATCGACTACCACAGGTTCGGCACCTAAAATTTTACGAAGTTGAATCGCAGTTTGAGAGGGGTAGGTGCGCAATTTTAGTCCCTTGAGGTCCTCAGGACAAAAGATTGGTTTGGTGGAGAATAATACCTCAAACGAGCCTAACTCCCAGTTGGAAGCCGGATTGAGAAGTCTTATACCTTTCTTCAGAAGTTTTTGGACAATTTCTTCGTTGAAAATCTTGCTTTTCAGAAAACGATTGTAATGGTTTCTGTCTTTGAAATAGTATGGAAGGAAAACAGAGCCGCAAAGCGGGGCATAGGTTTCAAAGCAATGTGGTTCGCCGATAAAAATATGGATACCGCCTTCAATCAGGGCATTCAATTGATTTCGGGAAGAACCAAGTTCAGAAGAATGGTAAACACGAAGCTTGACTTCACCGTTGGTCCGTTTTTCAACAAGCCTGGCAAAATGAGCAATCCCTTGACCATCGATCGAGGCTAAATGAATAACCATACCAAACGATCGCGGGGGAGAAGCCATGTCATGAAAGAAATATTCAAGGGGCCGGTTCAAGGCCGCTCCAATTTTCCGGAGAGTGGGAATCGTCGGAAGACGGGCCCCGCGTTCAAGTTCAGAGATATGGCTGGCCGGTAAACTGGTTGTCCCGGCAAGATCGGTTTGTCTCATTTTTTGGGCCTTTCGGGCGACCTTGATCCTCAGTCCGATTTTTTTGCTTAATTCCCCGTTCGATTGCACACTCATAGATCAACGCAAGACCATAAATTAATAATTAAGTAGAATTTTTGTTATAATTATAATTAAAAAACTTGATAAAATTTATATGATAACATATTTTTAATGTCAAGCACATATTTTAAAAATGCTTAAATTTTTATTTTCCGGGCTCAATCCTCAATAAATATCCGGAATTCTGTTTTAAAATATAATATAAAAAACTAGTATCTGACGAAAAAAAGGAGGATCTAAGATCATGTCACTCTTAAGACGGGATGAGAATGCGCTTTCAAACTTACAAAAACTTCGATTTTTCCCTTTAGCCATCACCGGAGGCAGCGGTTGTTATCTTATTGACGAAGAGGGGAGGCGGCTTCTTGATTTTTCAGCGTCTTGGGGGGCGGCCAGCCTCGGCAACGGGCATCCGGCCCTGCGTCGAGCCATTAATGAGGTCATGGGATCACCTGCCGGCGCAAGTATTCTTTCCGCGGTCAATCAGCCGGCAATTGAACTGGCCGAAGCCTTGATCCCACTGGTTTCGGGCGCCAAAGATGCGCGGGTCTGGATAGGCCACGCCGGATCCGATGCCAACGAAGCAGTGCTGCGGGCTGTAATGGCGGCGACCGGAAAAAAGCGCATCATTTCTTTTGTCGGAGCCTATCATGGCTGTACTACCGGCTCTATGGCCATTTCCGGTCATACGGTTCAGCAGGACGCCGAGAAGGCTGAGGGGCTCTTACTCCTGCCGTACCCTGATCCGTATCGTCCCGTTGATGGGGACCATTCAGGACAGACTATCATCGAAAGGCTGAAGCACCATTTCGCAACAGACTGTCCACCTCACGAGGTGGCTGCACTATTCTTCGAACCGATTCTTTCTGATGGTGGACTCATAGTCCCGCCCGAAGGCTTTATGAAACGCTTGGAAACTCTATGCAAAGAACATGGTATCTATATGGTGGCTGATGAAGTGAAAGTCGGCAGCGGACGAACCGGAGAGTTCAGCTGTCACATTCATGACAATATTGAACCGGACTTTGTTGTTTTCGGCAAAGGGCTGGGAGGTGGGCTGCCGCTTTCAGCAGTTGTCGGACCGGCTACAGTCATGAACCATGCTTCGGCTTTCGCCATGCAGACCCTGCACGGTAATCCAGTCTCGGCGTCGGCCGGTCTTGCCGTACTGCAGACCCTTCACCGGGAAAAGCTCCTCGAAAATGCCGTCGATGTGGGCGGCTATCTGCTTGAACGGTTACAAGACCTGAAACAGAAGCATTTACTCATCGGCGATGTTCGCGGTCGTGGTCTGGCGCTAGGGGTGGAACTCGTGCGAGACCGCTCGACCAAGGAACCGGCTGATATCGAAGCAGCCAAACTCGTATTCCGTTCTTTTGAATTAGGCCTCGTCCTATACTACGTCGGCTTGAGCGGAAATGTCCTTGAGCTCACTCCGCCGCTCACATTAAGTAGAGCCCAGGCAGATGAAGGAGTGGACATTCTGGATCAGGCGATTAGCGATGTCCTCGCAGGGGTTGTCTCTGATGAACAGGTCGCTGCTTATAAAGGCTGGGGCGGGTAGACAAAACGAACCCTTTTTTATAAAGTGGGATATGTTAACGTGTAGATCTATCGGCTTCATTTTGCAGCGATTTGTCCATCAGAGTCTTCGTGGAAAGACAGTATTGCGGATTCAGATTGAGTCTTTGGGTTGAAAATTTTCATTCCAGAGTCTCAAGAGCAGGAATAAAGGAGAAACACGATGCCCTGTGCAGTGAAATGGATACTCTTCGATTTCGGCGGCGTGCTGGCTGAAGAAGGCTTCACCGGCGGCCTGGGGACCCTGGCCGAGGAGCAGGGCCTCAACCCGGAAACGGTGCAGCGGGCCGGGGTCGAGCTGGTCTTCGAGACCGGCTATGCCACCGGACAGGCCAGTGGTCAAATCTTCTGGAAGGCCCTTGGGGACAGACCGGCCTTCAGGGATCGGAAAAAGACTTCAGGCAGGTCGTTCTGGATCACTTTGTATACCGACCGGGCCGGATTCCTGGAGCAGATCAGGGTTTACTGCACCGGGCTGTGAGCAGGGGAGAATGGGAGGATTTTCGATCCATCGGCCCGTAGCCCTGCAGACACAATTTTCAGAGCTCTTTCCCGTACTCCAAAGGTTGGATATTTTATACAAACAGCTTAAACAAGGGTAACACTTTCTTTGGCACAAGCAAAGGAGATATGGTGTTTACGCTTTCTTCTTGTAAAGCGGCGACATGTTGCGCAGGGTTTCGACCGTGTGTTTCAGTGAATTCAGGAAGCGGTCGATGTCCTGGAGGGTGTTATCCAGCCCGAAGGAAACCACCAGGGTGCCCTGGGCGTCGGCATGGCTGAGTCCTAGGGAGACCAGGACATGAGAGGCCCGCAGTGAACCCGAGGCGCAGGCCGACTTGGTCGAGATCCCGATGTCGTCTTCATCCAGCATGAGCATCACGCTTTCGCCCTCGATGTATTTGACGGACAGGGAGATCAGATTGGGGAGACTGCGATCCGGGGTGGTGTTGATCAGATACTCATCGATGTATTTGGGCAGCTCGGCAAGAAAATGTTTTTTCAGGTTCTGTAAGTGCTCAAGACGCTTGTCCATGTCCCTGAAGGCCAGTTCCGCGGCCTTGCCCATGCCGATGATCCCGATCAGGTTCTCCGTGCCGCCCCGCTTGTTGTTTTCCTGGGCCCCGCCTTCGAGCAGGGGAAAGACCTTGACCCCCTTCCGGATATACAGCCCGGCCACACCGGTAGGGCCGTAATAGGTGTTGGAGGCCAGACTGAGCAGGTCTGCGTTCAAGAGCTGCACGTCCACCGGGAGAATGCCCACCGAATCCACTGCATCACAGTGAAAAACGACCTTCTTTTTCCGGGTGATCTCTCCGATTTCCTTAATGGGCTGCAGGGTCCCGATTTCATTGTTGCTGTGCATGACCGAGACCAGGATGGTCTTGTCGGTGATGGCCTCTTCCACTGCCCCGGGGTCGACCTGGCCGTTGGTGTCCACCGGAAGGGAAGTCAGCTTGAAGCCCTGGGACTTGAGACGCTTCAAGCTGCGGACCACGGAATTGTGCTCGATGTTGGAGGTGATGATATGGTTGCCCTTGTCCCTGTTGGCCATGGCCACGCCCTTTATTGCGTGATTGACCGATTCTGTGCCGCAGGAGGTGAAGACGACCTCTTTCGGGTCCTTGGCATTGATCAAACGGGCGACTGCTTCCCGGGCGGATTCGATCTTTTCGGCTGCCTGCTCCCCGGCTTTGTGCTGGCTGGAGGGGTTGTGATAATCGTTTTGCACGGCGTCGATCATGACCTCCTTGACTTCGGGCAGGAGGGGGTTGGATGAGATGTGGTCGAGATTCAGCATATGGCATCACCTGTGTATGTTTTGGCCCGGTGCGGTTAGTTTTACGAGCTTGATTTTTTGAAAGAAAATTTTACATGTATTCAATTTGGGGCTCTAGGGAGGTCCTGGAGCCCCAAATTGGATAATCAATGTTCCTCTTCGAGATCCCGCTGGCAGGCTTCACAAAAAGTTGCGCTTTCCCCAAGTTCAACATCACAGTAGGGGCAGTAGCAATTATCCCCGGATGCGTGTTGGTGTTCTTCCTTGTCCTTGGGTTCGCTCCGTGATTTTCCGTACTTTTTGTCCTCGTAGTCCTGGATGGCCATGTGCAGAGCGTCGGCACCCAGGTTGGAGCAGTGGAGCTTGTTTTTGGGCAGACCCTCCAGGGCATTGGCCACATCCTTGTTCGAGATGTTCTTGGCCTCTTCTAGGGTCTTGCCGGAAGCGATCTCGGTCAACATGCTGGAGACGGCTATGGCCGAGCCGCAGCCGAAGGTCTTGAACTTGATATCCTCGATGCGCTCGTCTTTGATCTTGAGGTAAATGGTCATCATATCCCCGCACAATGGGTTTCCGACCTCGCCGATACCGTCCGCGTCTTCAATTTCGCCCACATTTCTGGGGTTTTTGAAGTGATCCATCACGACTTCATTATACATGATCATATCTCCTGTTTATAACTCATGAATTATACTTACGGGCGTCATAAATTGAGGTTTTCATTTATCGAAAATCCTATGGTATGACTCCTGTTACGAGTTGTCAATATAACCCGGAGGCGACTCCGGAGAAATTCAGATTTCCGGCTTTTGAATTCAATTTCGGTCTTTCAAAGGACCTGAAAAACAGAACTCTACTCCCGAGCGCTCCAGGATGTCAATAAAAGGGAAGCAGGCTTACAGCGGCTCGTTGAACAAAATCTGCAGCTTGACCAGATGGGGCGGTTCTAAAAGAGATGTGACCTGAAAGGGAAGCTTTTTGAAGAGGGTGATCATGGCCCTGTTTTCCGGGGTGACGTAGGCCACCAGGCCTTTGATGTTGTTTTCCCGGGCCACTTCGGCCAGTTTGGCCTGAATGATGGTGCCCAGCCCGTGTCCCTGCCAGTCCCTGACCACTGAAAAGGAGAGCTCGGCCAGATTGGTTCCGGGTTCGAGTTGATACCCGCCTACGGCGATGACCCGTTCATAGCCCACCTCCCCGGTCACGGCCACGAGGGTCAGGTTGGTGATGTAGTCCACCTCATACAGAGGCGAAACCTCCTTTCTCGGAAAACGGCTTTTTTGGTGCAGGAAGCGGCTGATGACATCCAGATTGTCCAGACCGTAGAAGTGTTCCTGAATGAGACGGCCGTCCACCGGCTTGGCCGGTCTGAAGAGGATCTCCTGTCCGTTGATGGTTTGCGATTCCTCCAGGCGGACCGGATAGACCCCGTGCAGCGATTCGTCCGCCCGCCGGCTTGAGCTGATCAGGCCGAGCTCCCCGGCCCGGACAAAGAGCTCGTCCCTGAAGTCAGGATGGGCGATGCTGATCAGGGCCAGGGCCCGTTCCTCCAGGGTCTTGCCGAAGAGGTTGACCACCCCGAACTCCGTGGCCACGTAATGGATGTCGCTTCTGGGGATGGCCACTGCGGTGTCGTCCAGGGCCGGGACGATCCTGCTCCTGGTCCCGTCTTCGGAGGTGGAGGGGAACATGAGAATCGACTTGCCCTTTTCCGCCTGCCAGGCCCCCCGCATAAAATCCATCATTCCGGAGACGCCGGTGAAATGGTTGATGGGCAGGGCGTCAGCTGCGGTCTGGCCGCTCAGATCCATGGCCAGGGCCACGTTTATGGCCACCATGTTCCCGTGCTGAGCGATGATCGAAGGATTGTTCACATAGTTGGAGGGATAGAAGGTCACCCCCGGGTTGTCGTTGATGAATTCGTAGAGATTGTCGCTTCCCACGGCTGCGCCGGCAACGGTCTGCCCTTTGTTGATCTCCTTCATCCTGTTGTTGGTCACACCCATTGAGGTCAGGTGCATGATGCCGTCGCTTAGGAAATGGGTGTGCACGCCGAGATCGTTCTTGGCGGACAGGGCCTTGAAGAGGCTTTCCAGGGCCGCTCCCAGGCTGACCTGGAAGGTGGCGCCGTCGTC
>JAIPER010000180.1 GCA_021737115.1 Desulfohalobiaceae bacterium | reverse complement strand
GGGGAATTATGCAATTTGATGCGTATGAAGAACACGGCCCGGAAACCCAGGCGGATCTGGCCGGGAAGTATCTGACTTTCAAACTCGGAGAGGAGGATTATGGGCTGGAAATCTTAAAGGTCCAGGAGATTATCGGCATGCAGGAAGTGACCGGCATCCCCCGGACCCCGGATTTCGTGAAGGGGGTCATCAACCTTAGGGGCAAGGTCATTCCGGTCATCGATCTTCGGCTCAAGTTCTCCATGGTCGAGGCCGAGGTTTCCCGCAGGACCTGCATCATCGTGGTCCAGGTCAGGCAGGGGGAAGCAAAGGTGATCATGGGCATTGTCGTGGACGAGGTTTCCGAAGTCCTGGATATCGACGGCCAGGAGATCGAACCGCCCCCGGCCTTCGGCACCAGGCTTGACACCAATTTCATCCTGGGCATGGCCAAGGCGGAAGGGGGAGTAAAGATACTGTGCGATATTGATAAGGTTTTGAACAATGATGAAATGGCCATATTGGAGAGCGCGGCCTAAAGAGAGTCCAGGCCAGACCGCCCTGATCGGCGGGCAGAACAGACAGGTCCGGGAAAGAGGGGAAAGGAAAAATAAGGCAGCCTGCCGGACGGCGGACATCCCGACCCGGACAGGGGCAAAAGAATAGTCCGCAATGACGCCTCTGTCCAGGGGGCTGGAACCGAAAGGCAAGGCAGATGCGGAACAGATCATTCCCCTGATAAGCCTCCGGGCCTTACTCCCGCAGGCTCGAAACAAAGATCAAAGGCCTGTTCCGGCTCCTCTCACCACATCCAGATATTCCCGCCCAGTTTTTCCCCGTAGGAACCAAGAAGGTCCTTGATCTCCTGCAGGTTGTCTCTCGAGGTCTCGGTCATGGTCCTGCAGATCAGTCTCAGATCCCGGTTGTCAGCCTTGTGCAGGCAATCAAACGAGGAATAGATACTCAGGTCCTCCATGGTGGCTGCACTGCGCAGGGCTTCGAACAGGGAAAAACGCCCGGTCTTGACGAAATTCGTATAGAGTTCCATGTGCTTGCTGTCAGCGAAAGTGCCATAGGAGTCCGGGGCGACAGGAGGCTCGAGATCATATTTGTTTAAAAGGGTCAGCAAAATGTTCAGCTGTGCCTGTTTTGTTTTTTGGAATTTTTTAAAATCGTGGAGATTCCAGAAGGTATAGAATTTTGCGTAGACGTCCCGGAGCAATTTCTGGGATTCAAACAGCTGCCGCACGGTCCGTGTCTCACCAGCCCTGAGTTCCTGTCTGGGCAGTTGTGATATTCGGGAATTGAGGGCCTTAGGACCAACGGGGTCGGAATTTTTTTTTGCAGCGAGGGTGGGGGGCGTCAAGCTTAGACAAACAAGCAGCAATACTAATACATTCAATTTTTTCATAGCATTATACAAATCATGTAAGGTTCTGTTGAATATATCCTAAAAATCCCCGGGGATTTTTAGATGAAACCAAGCATTCGCGGCAGCCAGAGCGTCAAACTCGGGGTGTAGGTGATCAGCAGGAGGACCGCGTACTGGATCAGCAAAAAGGGCAGGACCGCCTTGGTCACATAGATGATGTCCCGGTTGGCCAGAGAGCCCACGATATACAGGCTGACCCCCATGGGCGGAGTGCAGTAGGCGATGGCCAGGTTAACGGTCATGATCAGTCCGAAGTGCATGGGATCGACGTTGAAGGCGTCCAACATGGGCAGAAAGACCGGCACCAGGATCAGGGTGGCGGAGATGATGTCGATGAACATCCCGACCAGGACCAGAAAGAGATTGATCAACAGCAAAAAGACCACCGGTGAGGTGATGTTGGACAAAACGGCTTCGGCGATCTTGGCCGGAATGGCTTCCAGGGTCAGGTAGCGGCCGAGGCAGATGGCGCTGGCCACGATCAGCAATAGGGTCGAGGAGGTCACGGCCGAGTTGATGGTGATTTCTTTGAGTTTTCGAAGGGACAGGGTCCTGTGGATAAAGAGTTCGACGATGATTGCATAGACACTGGCCACGACCGCGGCCTCGTTTGCGGTGAAGATCCCGGAAAATATGCCGCCGAAGATAATCAGGGGCAAAAGCAGGGACCAGATGCCGTCCTTCAAGGCAACCAGGGCCTCCATGGTGCTGGGCACCGGCATTCTGGTGATGTGCGTTTTCTTGCGGTGCAGAAAATAGCTGTACAGGCAAAAGCCGATGATGATCAGAAAGGCCGGCAGAAAACCGGTCAGAAACAGACCCTCCAGGGAGACGTTGGAGATCATGGAGTAGAGGATCATGGAGATGCTCGGGGGGACGATCACCCCGAGGTTCGGGGAGGTGGTCATGATGCCCAGGGTGTATTTCTCGTCATAGCCGTTGTCCAAGAGGGCCGGGATCATGAACCCCCCGATGGCGACCACCGTGGCCACGGTGGAACCGGAGATGGCCCCGAACATGCCGCAGCCGATGACCCCGGCCATGCCCAGCCCGCCTGGAAGCCAGCTGACCATGATGTTGGCCACCTTGATCAGCCGTTCCACGATGGAGCCCGCAGTCATGATGCCGCCGCAGAGGATGAAGTAGAGGACCACGACCAGGGAAAAATTATCCATGCTCCGGAAAAAAGACTGGGCCAGGAGCATCAGGGGCAGATTGGTGAAAAAGACGAAAGCCAGGACTGTCGTAAAGAACAGGCACATGAAAACCGGGACCATGGTGGCCATGCCGCCTAACAGGATGAGCAGGAGTATCAGATAACTGGCTTCCATAATAGAACTCGTTACGAGGAAGGATTGCGGATGGTTTGAATGTCTTCAACAATGACCTGAATGGTGCGCAGGAACATGAAAACGCCCATTATCGGCAGGATGGCGTAGAGATAGACCAGAGGGATCTCCAGGATGATGGTCTTTTGCTGGGTGAGGACCTGAAGTGCGGCCATTTTCCAGCCGAAATAAAAGATGAATACGGAAAAACAGAGGGTGACCAGGTACCCGAAGAAGGACAGGGGGTATTTCAGGGACGGAAAGATCTGTTCAACTGCGTCGATCTTGATCATGGCCCGTCTTTTGATGGCCGCACTGGCCCCAATAAAGGTGGTCAGGATGATCACCTCCCTGACCAGTTCTTCGGACCAGGCCAGGGAGCTGTGGAATCCGTACCTGAGGACCACGTTGACGAACAGGGAGAACAAGGCGACCATCACGGCTAAAAAAAGGGTCCAGTTTTCCAGAAAGGACAAGACAGCGTCGATGATGCGCAGTACTTTGGGCATGGCGTCGATCACCTCAGAGAGGCTAGAAGGTTGCAGATTGCAGGATATCTTTTCGGTCTTCGCGGTGATAAAAAAGGGAAGGGGGAAAGACCCCTTCCCTGAACTTTCCGCTCGGCCTTAGTCGACCTGAAAGCCCATATACTCCTGGACTTCCTGGAGGTAGTTGTCCGGCTTGTAGGTGTCGCCCGGATAGGTCTTGTTGATTTCCTTGGCGTACTTGTCGTGGACTTCGGCCGCTTTTTCCTTCAAAAACTCTTTGTCTTTTTCAGGCAGGGTATAAAAGGAGACCCCGTTTTCTTTGGCTTTGGCGATCTGGGTGGTTTCCTGTTCCCTGGCTTCTTCTCTGATCTGGGCGCTGACATCGTGGACGGTCTCTATGAATATCTCCTGCAGGTCCTGAGGCATACTGTTGAACCAGGCTTTGTTGAAGATCCAGATGAACAAGCCCTGGGCATAGTTGACCCGGGTGAAATGTTTGGCTACTTCGAATTTCTTGGTGATGTTGCAGACCGAGGGGGTATGATCCAGGCCGTCGATGATTCCCTGCTTCAGGGCGACATGGACGTCAGGCCAGGGCATGACCACGGCGTCGAGACCCCATTTTTCATAGCTGATCTTGTTCACCGCAGCCTCGGCGATCCGGAACTTGACATTTCTGGCGTCTTCCATGGTCTTGATGGGAGTCGTGGAGGCCCAGCCGTAATTGCCGTAACCGGTGATGTCCAGAGCCATGATGCCCTGATGTTCCATGGCGTTCAGGAAGTGCTCGAAGAGCTGGCCGCTGTTGATGAACTTGTCCAGTTTGTCGAAGGAATTGACCAGAAAGGGCAGGTTGATCAGACCGAACCTGGGACCGAGGTTGGTGGCGGCCACCGAGCTGACCCCCATGCCCTGAATGGCCCCCATCTGGAGCATGTTCAGGACTTCCACTTCCCCCCCGAGCATGGAGAAGGGTTTGTAGTCGATGTAAATTCTGCCGTTGCTGCGTTTCCAGAGTTCGTCCCGCAGGGCGAAACCGGTGTAGACACCTTTTAAGACAGGGTGGGAGACATTGGAGACGATACAGGTGTATTCCGCACCCGACGGGTCGAAATCAGGGCTCCAGGCATCCAGCTTTCCTGCAGAGGCGATGCCGACAGACAGCAACAGCCCAACCAGTCCAACCATCGAAGCGATCCACAATTTTTTCATCTTTCCCTCCTAAGACGGGGTTATTGGGTTGACGGAAGGCCTTTATATCCTTGAGGTTGTATGCAGTATTCAGTATACTGAACAATCTATCTGCTTTATTTTGCGTAGGATATTGCAGAGGGAAGAAAAAGTCAACATCCAGTTTGAGCTCTCGCACGGACGTGTGAGCTCAAACTGATGTAGATTTCAGCTTACAGGCTCTGGTCCAGCGCTTTGCACTTCATGATTCACTTCTTCAAAGCCAAGATCAAAGGCTTTGAGGTTGGCCTCAAGAAAGGATTTCTTGGTGTTCAAAGAAATGGTCTCTTTCATGTCATCCGGACCGATGTCCAGTTGGTCCAGACCGATCAAAGCACCCAGGAGAACCATGTTCAAAGACTGCAAACTGCCGGCTCTATCCGCCAGTCCCTTGGCATTCAGGGTGAACAGCCGCTTCACCTTGGATTTAAGAAGATTTTGAACGATCTCCAGGTCGGGATAGGTTCCCTGCCCGATGGAGACCGTGAAAGGGGGCAATGGGGCGGTGTTCGTCAGGACCAGACCGTCCTTGCGGACCTTGCCGATGGCCCGGAGGGTCTCCATGGGCTCGAAGCCTATGAGGATGTCCGCTTCCCCTTCCGCCACGATAGGGCTGCTCACGTTTCCCATGACCACGGCTGATTCGACGATTCCGCCCCGCTGGGCCATACCGTGTATCTCGCTGACCAGAGCCGGGATGCCCTTGGCCAGAGCAGCCTCTCCCAGCAAACGCGTGATCAAAAGATTTCCCTGACCCCCGACGCCGATAAATACGATACGTTTATTTTGCATTGATCCCTCTATTAAAATAAAAATTGCCTCTTGGTCTGATAGCTGATCCGGTTTGTTATCTCAAGTTTTCATCCGGCATCAAGCATTCCGTGTCTCTGTCTCCGCTGATGTCTTCATCGGTCTGATCGCCCTTTCCGTACAGATCTGGGCGCAGAGCGCACAGCCGACACACATGGACTCGTCGATTCGAACCTTTTCTTCATCCACATAGATGGCCGGGCAGGCCAGCTGCCGGACGCAGTCCCGATGGTTCCGGCATCTATCATGATCGACAAAATAAGGTTTTTTGGGCTTCTGGGTCCTGGTGGCCTTGGCGAAGAGGGGGCAGACCTCCTGGGAGATAATCACCGAGACCCCTTGATGCTGGTAGGTGGCGCGGATCGTGTCAATGGACTTCTTGACGGCGAACGGCTTGATCAGGTGGACGTCCTCGACCCCTAACCCCCTGACCGCCTGTTCGATGGACACCCGCCGCCGGTTCCAGTCCAGGGGTTGGCCGTCGACCCCGGGATGGGGCTGGTGCCCGGTCATGGCCGTGGTGCCGTTGTCCAGGATGACCAGGGTGAAGTTGTGTCGGTTGTGGACCGCGTTGACCAGCCCGGTCAAGCCGGAATGGAAAAAGGTGGAGTCACCGATAAAGGCCACAACCTTTTGTTCGGCGGCCTGGGCGAAACCGCAGGCCGAACTCACCGAGGAGCCCATGCAGATCAAAAAATCGGCCATGGAAATCGGGGGCAAAAGCCCCAGGGTGTAGCATCCGATGTCGGTCGGGTATACGGCCTCCTGTCCATAGACCTGCTTGACCTCATGATAGGTGGCCCGGTGCGGGCAGCCCGGACAGAGGTTGGGCGGCCGTTGCGGCAGATCAGGAATATCCGAGGCGTCGATTTTTTCAGGGGCTTGATACTCGAGGCCGAACCCATCGGCCACCGCCTGTCTGACCAGGGCCGGGTTGTACTCGAAGAGTCTGGACAGACCTCCGACTCCTTTCCCCCTGATCGAGAGTCCGAGACCGTTTTCCTGGGCCAGGGCCTTGAGTTCCTGTTCGACGATGGGTTCCAGCTCCTCGACCACCAGAACCCGGTCCACCTGCTGCAGGAACTTCAGGCAGAGATCCCGGGGCAGGGGATGAGAAAAGGCCAGCTTGAGGAGGCTGGTCCGCTCCCCGAGATCGAGATCGTTGACGGCATCCTGGACGTAGTTGAAGGCGATTCCGTTGGCCACGATCCCCAATTCGCCGCTTCCCAGAATCTGATTGGTATCCCCGGTTTCCGAGGCCTGCAGAGCCTGTTCCTGCCGGGAGAGCAGGACCTGGTGCAGCTTTCGGGACACGGCCGGGACGGTGACCTTGCTGAAGGGATCCTTTTCGAAGCGCATTTTGCCGATAACCGGCTTGAGCGGACCGAGGTCCACGGGTCCGCGCATATGATTCAGCCTGGTGGTGGTCCGCAGAAAGACCGGCAGTCCCAGGGTTTCCGAGAGGTCAAAGGCCTGTGCGGTCAGGTCTTTGAGCTCCTGGATATTGGTCGGCTCCAGCATGGGCAGACCGGAAAGTCTGGCGTAGTAGCGGTTGTCCTGCTCGTTCTGGCTGGAAAAAAGGGAGGGGTCGTCGGCCGTGACAATGACCATTCCCCCTTTGACTCCGACATAGGCCAGGGTCATCAAGGGGTCGGCAGCGACATTGACCCCGACATGCTTCATGGTCACCAGGGTCCGCAGGCCGGTGGCCGCGGCTCCGGCCCCGACTTCGAGGGCCACTTTCTCATTGACCGAGTATTCGAAGTAGATATCGGTTTCCCGGGTCAATTGGTAGAACTGGAGCGGGATTTCCGATGAAGGGGTGCCGGGGTAGCAGGTGACGAAGGAGACACCGGCTTCCAGGGCTCCCCGGGCAATGGCCTCATTTCCCAGGATGAACAGTTTTTTTCCCGGGGTATCCGTCATGAGCTTGTGCATTTATCCTCCGATCCAGAATTGGTCTTGTTTTTCTTCAGAAAAACAAGGCCAATTCTGGGTATATGGGTTACATATTTTTAAAAAAAGAAGGGACTT
>JAIPER010000179.1 GCA_021737115.1 Desulfohalobiaceae bacterium | reverse complement strand
GGCCGTGTACGGCATTCCAGAACATCTTCCGGTTCCGGAGACCGCTCCCCTGGCCCCCATCAACCCCTACGGCCGCTCCAAGCTCATGAGTGAATGGGTTCTGCAGGACGCCTCCAGGGCCTGTCCCTCTTTTCGACACGTGATCCTGCGCTACTTCAACGTTGCCGGGGCCGACCCCGGCGGCAGGATCGGACAGAGCACCCCTGATGCCACCCACCTGATCAAGGTGGCCAGTCAGACGGCCCTGGGGCAAAGGGATGCGTTGCACATCTTCGGGACCGATTACCCGACCAGGGACGGGACCGGAATCAGGGACTATATCCACGTTACCGACCTGGCAGAGGCCCATGTCCTGGCCCTCAAGCACCTGCAGGGCGGGCATGATTCCGGCATATACAATTGTGGCTATGGTCATGGCTATTCCGTCAGGGAGATCATCTCCGCGGTCCAAGGCGTCGGCAAGACGCGGGTACCGGTCCATGAAAGTCCCAGACGGGCCGGTGACCCTGCGGAACTTGTCTCTGACCCGAAAAAGATCATGCTGGACTTGAACTGGCGTCCTGATTTCGATGACATTGAAAAAATTGTCGAAACCGCATACCTTTGGGAAAAAAATCGGACCTTTTGATTTTTTCCCGGAAAGAGGGACCCGACGAAAGAAAACCGCTCAAGGAGGAGACCCGTGTTCAGACCGACCATGACCTTGATTTTTCTTATCAGCCTGCTCTTGTTCCTTTCGTCTCTCTCTGTGGCAACGGCTCAAAACAGGACCGGGACCGGTTCGCCGCCTGTGGACATGGAAATGCTCAAAGACGTTCAGGATGTCCCTCAGGAGCTGCAAAAAGGGGGGAAGATCCCGGTGATGGTCGTTTACGAGGATATGGACAGCCTGGGCAGGAGAATGGTCTTCAACCTAAGAGAAAGATTTAATAAATCCGGGATGTTCAGACTATCAGGCTACAAGGAAAAAAAGATCAAACTGATCATTGCCAGCCAGGAAGAATTCCAGGGCCGCCCGGGGCTGAGCTCTATTTACTCTCTGGTCTGGACGTATTCCTATGCCGAAGACGTTCTGAGCACCTATCTGGAGAGTCAGGTGGGGATTATAGAAGCCGGTCACCTCCAGGAGCTTGCCGAAACCATAGCCGCCCGGACCGATGAAATCTTTCTCCAGTACAGCTATCTCTTTGAAGAGGAATAAGCCTCGGCCTGCCTGGCCAGCCTTCCGGACATATCCTCCAGCAGGTCCGCGGCCACTCTGATCCCGACTGCCCGGCCTTCTCCCTGCAGCCTCCGGTGCACCCATTTGCTTATGTACAGAATTTCATGGCTGTTGAGGCTTACCGCTTCTCCTGCCTCTCTGATGCCGGCTATCAAATCCTGCCTGATCCGCTCCCTCTTCTGGATTGCCCGCCTGAGCTCATCTGCCGCAGCCTCTTTGCGGGACCTTGCCTTTTGAAGCTTTATCCGGTGTGCCGTTTGATCCGCTTGCCCGTTTCCTTCCAGCTTTTCAAGGTCGTACTTCATTTGCTGAAACGCATAGTTCGACTGCTCAACCCTGTTCTCCGCCTGAAGATAGGCCCCAATCCGGGACGCGATGCTCCTTTCCCAGGCCAGGATCTCGAACACCCGGGACAGTTCACGCAGATAGCCGCTGCACAGGCGGAGCATCTCCCTGACCTGTTCCGGATTGAGGGCTGCACGCTTCTTTGCACCCCGATCATCGAGAAAAACCTTTTCGCTCTGCTCGGCCTCTGTGGTCAAGGTCCGGACAAAGTCTTCCGCCGCCAGTTCATAGGCATGCCGGAGCACTTCGGGATCCATGAGCAAGGCCAGGACCTCCTCCCTGGCCTTTTGCAGTGGCATATCAGAATGTTTGACCCCGACCAGTTCCAGGCCGTAACGAGCATTCAACGACTTGAAACTGACCTCCAGTGTCCCGGAGCTTCCGGGGTTGTCCCGACTTCCGGCAGGGTGATACTGGTCGGCCAGATATCCCGCCAGATCGTTGACCACGAAAGACGTCAGGAACATATCCTGGATCGCGGACACCATCCTGGCAGCCCTGTTTTCCTTGTGCTGATCCTCATCAGCACCGATCTTCCCCCGAACTTCGGTACCATTCTCGGCAGGCAATGTGTCTGTCGCGTTTTCAGAAACGGATGGCCGCTTGGGCTGGTCTTGCCCGGTGCGGATGTCTTGGCTGTAGATCTCGGATTTGTTCTGGTTGATCGCCGTCAGTTCGCGGCTCTGCCTGTACACATACCAGGAACTGAAAGCGGCCAGGAGAATAGCAGTCACGATGACAAAAAACTGGATTTTTTTCCCTATCATAGATATAGTTTTGAGAGACCGCAGGTTGACGAAGGCCCTGTAAGGCCCGTTCACGGAAGCCTGTTTTGTACTCATCATGCCTGTCGGCTGCTCGAAAGTCAACTCTATCAAATTATTGAAAGGAAACGCATGAACAATGATTTCAAGCAGGGTCCTTTTCGAACAGCGAGCAATCTGATTCTGGCCTCCGCCTCCCCCAGGCGGCAGCACCTTTTAGCCGGACTGGGACTGCACTTTATCGTGCAGCCCAGTTCCTGCAAGGAGCCCCTGCCCGATCCAGGCGTCCAGCCGCAGCAATACGTCCTGGACATGGCCCGGCTCAAGGCCGGCAGTGTTGCGGCACAGCAAACTGATTCCGTTATCCTGGCGGCGGATACCATTGTGGTTTTGGGAAAGAATATCCTGGGAAAACCACAGGGCAAAAAAGAGGCTCTGGACATGCTGCTCTCCCTGCGCGGCAGGACCCATGAAGTCCTGACCGCTTGCTGCATTGCGGACACCAGGTTAGATGCCGAAGAGACATTTGTCCTGAAAACGGCCGTGACCATGGCCCACCACCCCTCTTCGGTCCTTGAAGGCTACGTCGATTCCGGAGAACCCCTGGACAAGGCGGGGAGTTATGCGATTCAGGGTTCAGGCTGCTTTCTGATCAACAGCATACATGGCTCTTACACGAACGTAATCGGACTACCTCTTCCGGAGACACTGGCTGTGCTGCTGAAAATCAAAGCTATCAGCACAGTCGGGGAGAACTGAGGGCAGTAGTCAGTGATCAGTGGTCAGCTTTGCCTCTGGCAAAGCTGACATATAATTAATTAATATATAAGAATTTATTGGCCTGCAGTTTAACTCATCATGCTGAAGTCCGTCTTTGCCAGTTTGATCGAGGTAGAAACTTCAGTACATTACGATAGGGGTTCGCAAAGCTCTCCGCTTTCTGTCATTCTGAGCGAGTCCGCGGCAGTATGTATCTGATAAAATTAACAAAATGATGTAAAATCCTATGCTCAACCGCCTGGTCCATGCTGTCAGCACCCTGGGACCTGTGGGCTACCTGCCGAAAATGCCCGGTACCTGGGGATCCCTGCTCACAGTCTTCCTCGTTCCCTTCTGCTTTCTCCCCCTGCCTCTCTGGGCCAGGGCCGGGGTTCTTGTCCTAATATTTATCTGCGGCGGTCTGGCGGCGGGTCGCTCAGAGAAGCTCCTTAGCCTCACCGATCCCGGGGTGGTTGTTATTGACGAGCTCCTGGGCCAGTTGGTCGCCTTTGCGCCGTTTCAGAGCCTGAAGCCCTGGGAGCTTATCGCCGGATTTTTCCTCTTCAGGTTGTTCGACGTTGTAAAGCCCTGGCCGCTAAGGGCCTCTGAGACCTGGCTGCCGAGCGGCTTCGGCGTCATGCTCGACGATGTCCTGGCCGGAATTTACGCCTGCCTCGTTTTAGGACTCGTTCGGATGCTTGTCTCATCCTGATTCGAAAAAAATGCCTGAGTGTTTCAGCTTGACAGTCCGCCCATCTTGATGCATAAAAGTAACACGTTTTTCATTTTTTTGCTACTATACTTACGGTCGTCATAAATTATCGTTTTCATTATTGGAAATCCTGGTCCTCGAAGCTGTATATTTCGACATTTTCGCAATTTATGACTCCCGTAAGTATCTAAAATTCTATAGTCATGCATATATCCGAAGGCCTCCTCTCCCCGCCTATCCTTGTCACCGGGGCAGTTCTCTGTTTATGCGGCACCGCTTATGGCCTGAAAAAAATGGATGCGGCCGAAGTCCCCACGACCGGCATCCTGACCGCAGCCTTTTTTGTCGCCTCCCTGATCCACGTGCCCATCGGTCCGGCCAGCATCCATCTCCTTTTGATCGGACTGATCGGCCTCCTGCTCGGCTGGTCCTGTTTTCCGGCCATGCTGGTGGCCCTCTTTCTGCAGGCACTCTTCTTCCAGTACGGAGGTTTGACCGTGCTCGGGGTAAACACCGTCAACATGGCCCTGCCGGCCCTGCTGGTTTATTTTCTGTTCTCCCCCCTGATCAGGCACAAACACTACCGGGTGAATACTCTCGGGGGATTCCTGGCAGGAAGCCTGGCCATTCTGGGTTCAGGAGTGCTGACCTCCTTGTCGCTGGCCCTCAGCGGGGAACCCTTTGTCAGGGCCGCTCAATTCATTCTCCTGGCCCATCTGCCTCTGATGTTTATCGAAGGCTTTATTACCGCCGTGGTCATCTCCTTTATCAAAAAAGTCCGTCCGGAAATACTGCATAGAAGTTCCGCAACTGAACTCGGGCTTGAATAGCCTTTCTGAAAAAGGGAATGACCGTGATCAAGGAGACATTTTCCGAGGGTTCATCGCTTCTCCACCGGACCGATCCCAGGCTGAAACTCGTATCCGCCTTTCTTCTGGCCTGTGTTACCGCTGTCCTGACCACCATTCCCGGCGCTCTGTCCTCCCTGATCGGTGCCCTCTGCCTGCTCTTCTTATCCGGCCTTTTACTGCTGCAAGTCTTGAAGCGGCTCCTCCTGGTCAATGCCTTCATCGGCATGATGTGGTTGTTTCTCCCCTTCACCACGCCGGGAAACCCGCTATTTTCCCAGTTCGGGCTAATCCTTACCCGGGAGGGAATAGAACTTGCCCTGCTCGTTACCCTGAAATCCAACGCGATCCTGCTTTTCATGATCACGCTCATATCGACCACGCCAACCGTCACCCTGGGACAGGCCCTGGATGCCCTGCACGTCCCGGAGAAACTCAATTTCCTTCTTTTGATCAGCTACCGCTATTTAGAAGTCATTTTCCAGGAATACAACAGACTGGCCATTGCCGCCAGGGTAAGGGGATTCGTGCCCGGAACCAGCCCCCGGACCTATCGAACCTATGGCTACCTTCTGGCCATGGTCCTGGTCAACAGCTTCGACCGGGCCCAGCGTGTCTACCAGGCCATGCTCCTCCGCGGATTTCAAGGCCGTTTTTATGCCTTGCACGAATTCCACATATCATTTACAGATTGGGTTATCGCCGTGTTCATGATCACTCTGGCCATTCTCATTTTTTTGGCGGACAAGCTCTTGCCTGTTTTTTATACAGCTTGATATTCTGATCCAAGATGACAAACAACGCTCCTTTGCTGATCCTTGAGGATATATCGTTTTCCTATCCCGGGAGCCGTCAGCCGGTCCTGAACTCCCTTGACTTCCGGCTCGGCGGCAATCAACGAGTCGGCCTCATCGGACCCAACGGTCAGGGCAAAACAACCTTTCTGCATGTCTGCCTGGGGTTGTTGCCCTTGCAAAGCGGAAGGGTCCTGTTCAAAGGGACGCAAATCAGGACCAAGCATGACCTGCGACAATTGAGACGGAATATCGGGCTGGTCTTCCAAAATCCTGAAGACCAGCTTTTCTGTCCCACCGTGCTCGAGGATGTTGCCTTCGGCCCTCTGAATCTGGGGTTCACCCCGGCCCAGGCCCGGGAAAGGGCTGCAGAGGTGCTTGATGTGGTCGGCCTGTCCGGTTTTGAAAAGCGCATCACCCATAAGCTCTCCGGGGGTGAAAAAAAGCTGCTCTCTCTGGCCACCATCCTGGCCATGCAGCCCAGGGCCCTGCTCCTGGACGAGCCGACGGCCGGTCTGGACCCGGATACCAGGGAAAAAGTGATCCGGATCATCAAAAATCTGAATCTGGGATTGCTCATCGTCTCCCACGACTGGGATTTCCTGTACCAGACCACCGCCGAACTCAAGACCCTGGAACAGGGCAAGCTCATAAACAGAGACCGGAACGTCCTTCACCAGCATGTCCATTACCACCCCAGCGGACATGTTCCGCATGAGCATGAGACAGGTCGGCAGGCAGTGGTCGGTGGTCGGTAGCCATTAAGATAGTGAGGAGTTAGGAGTAAGGAGTGAGGAGTGAAAAACAGAGGAAAATTTTTGTATGAATAAAAACCTGGTAGGACGACCGTAAGTACAAAGCGAGGGTACTATGCAAAAATCCCCGGATAAATGCAGAGATAAAGTCTGGCAGGGGTATGTCCAAGTCTATACCGGCAATGGAAAAGGCAAGACCACGGCCGCCCTCGGGCAGGCCCTTCGGGCCGCCGGCGCGGGCTTGAAAACCTTTATCGGCCAGTTTGTCAAAGGCATGCATTACTGCGAGTTGGATATCCTGGAGAACCTGTCCCAGTGGATCACCATCAGGCAGTTCGGCCGGGATTGCTTTATCTTCAACGACCCCGCCGCCGAGGACTACCAGTTGGCCAGGCAGGGTCTGGACGAGGCCAGGGGAAAAATCAACTCCCGGGAGTACCAGATAGTCATCCTGGATGAAGTCAACATCGCCACCTACTACAAGCTCATCGAGGTGGAAGAAATCCTGCAGATAATCAGGGATAAGCCCGCGGATGTCGAGCTCATTCTCACGGGCAGGATGGCCGACCCCCGGGTTATCGAGGCCGCAGACCTGGTCACCGAAATGAAGGACGTCAAGCATTACTATCTCAACGGGATCCAGGCCAGGGACGGGATTGAGAAATGAAACAGCTGAAATGCCGGGATTCAGGAATGCTGGCCTCCAGCTCCTCTTCCAGCCATGCCTCTGGCAGGCCTGACATATAATTGTTTAATATATTTGTAAATATGGTCAGGCTATTCTGTAATCGGGTTGAAGCCCGCAGCCGCCAGTTTGATCGAGGCAGAAACTTCGAACAAAAGACGATGGAGTTTTACATGGAATTTTTAGAAAAAGCCAAGATCAGGCTGGAGCACTGGATCGAACATAATGAGCAGCATCAGGAAGAATACTCCAAATTCGCCTCTGAACTGGCCGAGGCTGGCAAGCTGGAGGCGGCCAAGCAGATAGAGGCTGTGGTCGAACTGACCGCCAAAAGCAGCGTATGCCTGAAAAAGGCGCTGGAGGCAATGTAACGCGGGGCTCGGAGTGCGGAACGATGAGCCCGGAACGCGGAGCCCGGAG
>JAIPER010000178.1 GCA_021737115.1 Desulfohalobiaceae bacterium | reverse complement strand
ACAAAATGCTCGCACTGCTCAAGGCCCAAGGTCAGCTCTTTCTGGACCGGCGGACACTGTTCCGGATGGATGTCCTGGTGCACGAGGCTGGCCGTGGGACAGACCGCCACACAGTGCCCGCAGCGGATGCAGAGCTCGTCGGCCTCGGCGATGGGCTGGGGATAACCTTCGGCGCCGGACTCGGTGAGCCCGGCCGGGCAGGCCTTGGTGCAGAGGCCGTCCTGGGTGCAGGTGTCTCGGTTTACGGTCAACAGAGTCATGGTTTTCTTCCTTATTTGTAAGTGAATGAAATTTCAGCTGTCACATTGATGTTTGTTTGATAGATTTCAACGGAAAAGAATTTTGCCCGCGAATCACGCGAATGGACGCTAATGAAGAGGATCCATTTTTCAGCTCATCATCTGTTGATCCTCCCAGGTGCATTTTTTATCACAGGATTCTCCCGGTCCAGGGCCCATTGTGCCGGGTTTTCTGCAATGTATTTCCTGATTCGGTTCAATTCGCCATCGTTTCGGATGACATGTTCGTAATAGTTGCGTTGCCACAATTTCCCTTTGAATCGCGGCCAACCGCATTGTTTCACGCCACGCGCGTATTCATGCGTGGTGATTGATTTGAAGGCCTGAACCACCCGCCCCACCGTGTCTAGCAATGTCCCGTAGGGGCGATCCTTGTGTTCGCCCGTTTGTGAATGGTTCACCACGAATATTGGGTCATTGTAGGGGCGAACCTTGTGTTCGCCCTTGTGTTCAGGGTCATCCGTTTCAGGGCGATCCGTTTCAGGGCGATCCATTTCCGATTGAACACAAGGTTCAGGGCGAACACAAGGTTCGCCCCTACGGTGCAACACAAAAATACCGTGGATGTGATTTGGCATGACAACACACGCATCCAATTCCAGATGGGGAAATCGATTTGGCAATTGATTCCAAACCGTCATCACCATCAGGCCAGGATCGTTCAATATCATTTCTCCGTCCACAGTGTCACCAAACAACAATGCCCGATTCTGGGTGCAAATGGTAACAAAATAAGCCCCGGTCCGGGCATAATCATATCCCCGCAACCGGATGGATCGTCTTTTCCCTTGCGCATAGTGATCCGGAGGCATACCATTCCTGCTCATTCGTTAAATCTGCATCAGGGACGAACATAATTTGCAGGGCTGACCGGTGATGTTGGCCCGGCTCGAAATCGAACGTAAGGCGGACATATCCTCCGTGGTCAGGGGGCTGTCGGTGGCCAGGAATTCATAGTACTGGTATTCGCTCATAAGATCCTTTGATTGTTATTGGTTTTCACCATCCGTCCAGGCTATTTTCTCTTTCACCTCATCAATGATTAACCGCACACCCAGGTTATCCGAGGGATTCAGCCAGAGCATCCGATGGAAAACGCGCTCTGCCTCCTCAAAGCGCCCAAGACGCCAGAGACATAGACCATAGCCGTGCATGCAGCGTAGAAAGGGACGGTTGTCGATATGACCCCACGGCAGCACTCCCTGAAAGTCGTCTCCCAAGGACAGCTCGCCAATGCGCAGACCGACTTCATAATTCCGGATGGCAAATTGTGGGCTGTAATCAAAGTCGAGATTGCCTAGATGCGAGTGGGCATCAAGACAGCGCAGGTCTGCCTGGCAGAGTTCCATCAGCATCTCTGCCGCATCTGTCCGCGCACCGGCTTCTTTGAAATCGTTGGACCGGGTGATGGGATCATTGAAAGGATCGTGTGGATCTGCACCGGGCAGCACCTGTTCCATTTCAAACATGGGGCGGGGTCCATAGGCGATGATCGGTCTGGCCCATTCTTCGATAGTTTCGTCGTCCTCACCCCAATATTCCTCTTCAGGATCCCATATGCCCATATCCACAAGACCCAAGGGCACCAGATCGAGGGCCTTGACATCAATACGATAGGATTGAATTTCTCCGGAAAGATAGGGGTGTCCGGAAAAACGCCATTGCTTTCGTGGTGTTACCGTGACAATGCAACCGGGCACGAGTTCCCAGGCCCGACTTGCGCGCAAGGTAAGAACCCGGTCTATTTCCAACAACCGGCATCGGGCGGTGCTTTCCTTAACCGAGAGGGTCACCAGTTCGACCGGTTTGCTCAGGTCGATGTCATTGTCTGCTGCCTTGTGCTGTCGCCTGCCTTTGGTAGTTTTTTGCGTTTCGGCAGGAAAAGGGTCGAGGCTGAGCCACCTGCGGTAGACGGCCAGATAAAGTTCTCCTTCCGAATTCAGGGGCAACACGATATCACAAAAGGCAACCACATATTCGGAATTTCCCTCTCGCCGGCACCGCGCCGTCAACCCGCGGCGTGTGTTCCCGTCATATTCCACCGCAGTCACCGAAACCGGTTCACCGATGACGAAGCCGTCGACCGGGAGGTCGACATTGTCCACAAAGGCCTGCCGAAAAGCCCAGAGCTGTTCGTCTTCATCAGATGCGTCCACTGTGATCTTTGCGATCAAATTATCCAGCAAGCCGGGTATTCTGCTTTTTTTCGATTTTCCTGTGCTCATCTTGTATTGATCCTCTCAGGTCCTCTTTCTTTTTATCAATGGATTTTCCCGGTCCAAAGCCCATTGCGCCGGGTTTTCTGCAATGAATTTCCTGATTCGGTTCAATTCACCATCGTTTCGGATGACATGTTCGTAATCATTTCTTTGCCACAATTATCCGTCAAATCGCGGCCAGCCGTATTGTTTCACCCCACGCGCATATTAATTCCTGGTGATTGATTTGAATGCCCGAATCACCCGCCCCGCCGTACCCGGCAATGTCCCGTAGGGGCGAACCTTGTGTTCGCCCCTTCTGTGTTCGCCTGTTTGTTTTTTGTATTTGCCCAATATATCGGTGTCGTTGGATTTTTGATCACCCGAGGATTCAGGGGAATGGGGGTGGTCCAATACCAAAATCCCATGCATATGGCTCGGCATGACAACACATACATTCAATTCCAGATGGGGCAATCGATGTGCTCATTCATCTCAAATCGTTTCAATCATACTGCCTGGGTGAGTCAATACCTTGTTAGAGTGGGTCTGATGCTTTCATATTTTAGGACGAACATAATCTACATTTAATTTATGTTTTTTGATACAATCATAGAGTGTTTTAAGCATTTTATCCCCATTATATATCCTATTGGAGAAATATGATTATAATATTTTCCATAACGAAATCGAAATGATCGGATCGTTTTATCACGATTTAAAACTACTTCGTATAGCGATTTTGAAATTTTAAAATGTAACGGTTCTCGAAATTTTTTGATGATATACTTCAGTCATAATAGGTGCTCCGGTTTTTGTCTGCTCAAGCATCTGCATTCCATTAGTCTGCATGGGGAAGTGTCTCCGGGCGATCAGGAATGCCTGTCAAATAGACGACATGATCCGTATAATTGGCATAGCTTTTGAAAATGTATTCGTTCCAGTAGTGCCGCCTCAAACCGTATTTCATGAATTGTTCATAGGTTTTGATTCTGTCCGTTTCTCCTGTTTTACCCAAGGTACGTTCGAAAAATAGCTGCCACTCATCGAGGATGCCGGTATTCTTGAAAAAACCTTTCTCAACTTTTCCTATCACATATGGTGTCGTGAAAACGACCGAATAGCCAAATGACCTATCTGGAAATGGTTCCGGGAAAATTCTGGCAAACCATAATTCACCAGACGTGCCAATATACCCACTCGGCGAAATACAGTTGAATTCTTTTTCAGTTATAAGTTCTTTCAGTATGATCCGCTTCTTTTTGGTCCCCTGGTGGACGTACAACCCCATACGGGATTCTTGCATCCTTTGGTAGAGCGTGATCAAATTTTGATGTGATGAGAGGGCTTGACTGATTCTGATGGCAATTTTTGCCAATGACTCCTTATAGTTCCCTACTTCAAAATCAAGAAACGACCAACATGAAAAGTATGATCTGGTGACAGGACTCATTGGTGGAAATGACGGCATATAGATATCGTCCGCCGCAGCAAGTGCTGAAAATAATTTATGACAGGCAGGCAATTGAGTCAGTTGCGCAGCAAGAATATCCAATCTGTTTAGGGCAAAGACATACATCGCATGGAGTGGATCAAGCCGAGCTAGTTCCTTGTCCGAGGCAACACTTGCCTCAAGGTCTTCGGCCATCTGATGGCCTTTTCTGATCTCTTCGAGATTGAGAACTTTTCTACCGGATATTTTTTTGATATCTGAGATGATCTTGTTCGCTATGGAAGTATTATGAGAAGAAGGTTTCGGACTTTTTTTCTTGGGCATGTTTGATGTCTCCTCTTCTTAATGGTATTCAATAGGACCTGGTGCGATTCCCTTAACGTCATGGGTGTTCCTATGAGAGTTCTCCTGTTGCTGCATAGACGGTCAGCTTGACTCCCTGCCCGATTTGTTCGATTTTTGGCCTTCTTCCGGATAATGCTTCACTGTCTCGGACGAGGTTCAAAAATCCTTCCCCTCGGGCTTCCATGAAGCTTGTTCCGGTGATCGGGCTTGGGAAATCACGCATGAAGCCGGATAGAAGCTGATTCCGCCGGACCGGCTGACAACCGGTATACAGTGCTTCCGCTGTCAGAGTATTGTGGAGCCCGCCTGGATTTTGAAATTCGATACGGTCTTGGAAAATGCGGATGATAATCTGGGAGCCGGTGAGTTCATACTCTCGATGGACCACAGCATTGACAACGGCTTCCTGCAGAGCAATATCGACATAGGCCGGGAGATCCCTGCGACCCGTGGCTTCTTTTCTGGAGAGGGTTGCAATCAGTGGTGAAGACTGGAAGTATCGAAGAACCTGCAAGATTTGCTCGGGAACCGGACCGGTTATGTGTTTCGTGTCGGAGGTTTCACCATCGGCGATAGTGCCCCGATAGGCTGCAATATCAATGTAGGCACCGTTTAAGACCCTTTCAGGTCTTTCACTGAAAAGGATGACCCCAAGATTTGTGGGCACAATGCGTCCATCACTCTCATCGGCAAGTTTCCAATTGACCAACAAACGTTCGTAGGTCATACCATCTGAGGAAAAGGAGCGCTTGAAGCGATTCTGATAATAGCCTTCAATACGCCCCGGATCAATGATATCAATATCTGACCCCAGGGCCGGACGTTCTTCAAACGGGACGAGAAGATTGCGGGCAGCCAGCAATCGGCCCAATTGTTCAGGAGGGATAGGGTGGCGATGACTGCCGACTCTCTTCAGAAAACGGCCGTCTGAAGTCTGATGGACATAGTAGCGGGATTTCGGAATATCCACCTTGAGGCATAATTTCAGCACCTGGTTTTCATCCGGCAGTTGCATCCAGTTCAGTATGGGCTCGATGATGGGCCTGCAATTATTCAAACCCACATTGACCACGAACTGCTCCAAATTGTCTCTTTTATCTGCCTGGATTCCGACAATGGCGCCATCCTTCCTCACGCCGAACACCACGACACCTCCTTCGGTATTGGCAATAGAGCAGAAAACCTCCGCAATTTCCGGCGCGGCCCGTCCCGCGTCTCCAATGAGAATCTGATTCCCACGCAACACCACCTCTTTCAATTCGAGAAAAGTGTCCTCTCCAGCGGAAATTTCGCTGAGCAATGCATCTATATCATCATACATCAGAATAGCCCTCTTTTCAGAAATGATATTTTTCCTGACGCCGCCTGAAAGCTTCTTCAGAGCCTTCCATGATGTCGAGAACGGCCAGGGCCACATCGGGTCGATCCAAACCACCCTGGCTGAGGCAGACGCCTCGGCCGCCTTCCGCTTTAAGAGCATAGACCAGCTCCGCATCGGCATTGACCGGAACATTGGCATTGTGGGTCACGATGATCAACTGCCGTTGTCGTTTGGCCGATCTGAAGAGCGGTACCAATTCTTTGTAAAGAAATTCGCTGTCCAGTTCGTCTTCGGGTTGATCGATTAATACGGGTCCAGTGCCGCGCGCAAGGAGCAACGAGAGAACTGCCGTGTTTTTCTGACCGGTGGAAAGATCACCTTGCTGAAATGAACCCGCTTCGCTGCCGTCATTTCGCAGCAGGGTCAAATCGGCTGCGTCCTGGATTCGGGTCAGCATCAATTCGAACCACTTTTCACTCTTTTCTTCACGTACCCGGGCAATATCATCACGATGTTGCCGTGCAATCGGCGGCCAGACGTGATCGTTGTCCCAATTCATTTCCAGAAATTGGATGGGATTTCCGGCTGTCGGTATATGATGGGAAAACTTATGGGATCCTTCGTCTGTTCGTGCCGGACCCTCTTGTTGTGCATGGCTTTTCAGGAAAGCATCGAAAATTTTATCACCAATGTTGTCTTCTGCGCCGTCGCGAGAATAATTATCCCACAGCCTCCCGGCCTTGGTGTTACGGGGTGGGGATAGTTGCCCCCAGAGCTTCAGAAAGCCTTCCCGATCGCCTGAAAAATTAAGGGTGGTTTTCACAATCGGTTTCCCGGTTTCAGTTAGCGGCATGGTGTTGCTGTCGATGATTTCATCAAGAACATCCTGGCGGGTTCGTGTCTCTGAAAGCCAGCATTGGGTGAGGTCTTCCAATAACTTTTGACTATCAGGGCGTTCTTTTACGGCTTGATCCCGCTCAGTCTTCTTGGCCTGATATGCAGCCATTTTTGTCCGATGTTGCTGCTCGGTCTCCCGTAACTTTTCCGCCTCATCAATCGCCAGTCCTTTCTCAGAACAGGCAGTGTAAAATTCCTTTTCAGCTTTTTCGATGGATTGTTGCACATCCGGCCAATCCTCGTGTTTGGATGTCGCCGCTACAACGCTTGTATCCAAATCTTCGGCAGAGGCCTTGAGACTGCGGGCTACCTCTTGATAAGCTGCGGCAATCTTCTCCTCGGCTTCTTTAAAATAGTCTGGATTCGGAAAATTTTCGACACGGCTTCCCAAAGGTGGCGGCTCCACTTCCAACTCTTCAGCAATTGCATTCAAACGACCCCTGGTGTCTTGAGCTTTGATTGTGACTTTTTCCAAATACCGTTTGGCTTCCTGGGCTGCTCGATGCTTTTTGAGTTCCTCCTGAACTGTTGTTTTTGCGGCAATCTGACGGCTCAATTCTTCGGATTCCTGTTTCAACGTTGTTAATTCGCTGTCAAGCCGACTGATTTTATCGTCCACCTGTCGGGTGAATTTGAGTTGCTCGATAATCACCCTCGCTCTGTTTCGGTGGACTTCAAGCCGGTCCCTGGTCAGGTTATCGATAAAATCAAGCAAAGACTTTTGCCTGTCTGCCAATTGAGTGATTTCCTCCTGGCTGAAAATGAGCGTGTCAAGGCGTCGAAACACTGTGGCGGGATCTGCGACTTCCCGGTTTTCCACCCGGCTGGGCGCACCAGAATTGTCAACAACAAAAACGTCTTTGAGTTCATTGTGAAAAACGTACAGC
>JAIPER010000177.1 GCA_021737115.1 Desulfohalobiaceae bacterium | reverse complement strand
GCTTCTTGTTCATCGCCAGCGTCAGCCCCATCAGTGCGGCGATCTGTATGCGCGGAAAATCGAAGACACGTATCCACCAAGCATCGCTGCGGAGTAGAGGGGCTGCGGTAGCGAAGGCCAACGCCAACGAAAGCAGGCCTACAGCGACGCGGCAGAAGAAATGGAGAGCTTTCCCTTCAGGTTTTATTGACATATGGAATGAACCTGCCGCAATTCAGGGAAAACCGATCAATTGTTTTCGCTCTTCGTCCCATAGTTTCAGATGAATCCCGGATAGACTTTTCCGGATAGTTAGTGGTGGTTTGTCTTTAAGCTCAGGCACGGAATCATAGCACTGCTTGAGTTGATAGTTCGGAATTCGCGGGCTTAGATGATGAACATGGTGATGTCCGATGTTGGCTGTCAACCAACGAAGTATTGCCGGTAACTTATAAAAAGAACTGCCTTCCATGGCTGCCCGCAACGCATCCCACTCTCGCCTGCGCGCCCAATACACTCCTTCGAACTGGTGTTGCACATAGAAAAGCCAAATTCCCATTATTCCCGCGAACCAGATCACCGGCAGTTGAATGAGAATGAATGTTCGCAAGCCTATGGTTCGCGCAGCTACCATAACCAGTAGGACGATGAATAGGTTGGTAAATACGACACTAGCACGTGCTTTGCGCTTCGACATTCGCGCTGGTAATCGAAAACGAAGCAGAAAACTGAAAACAGCGCCCATGCCTAAAAGTATCAAGGGATTACGGTATAGACGGTATGCTATCTGATGCGCCGTCGAGGCTTTCTCAAATTCCGTTCGGGTCATGGTCCAGATATCGCCAAACCCGCGTGCGTCGAGGTCGGCATAGCTGGCATGGTGCCGAAGATGACTGATACGCCAGTCATCAAACGGGGTGAATACCAACAGACCCAAGGCATGACCTAAGAACGTGTTAACCCTCTGCATAGGAAACAACGAGCCATGAACGCAGTCATGAAAAAGAATGAAAATCCTGACGAGAAACAAGGAAGCAATGAACGACAGCATTAGGGTCAACCAATATGGGTATCCTTCATGAATTACCCAAATCATAATCAGCCATAGGCAACCGTAAGGGAGAAGTGTATTTGTCAGTTGCCAACCGGCTTTTATGGCACTTGGACGGCGAAAGTTCCTTAGCGTATGATACCACGAGGGCCACTCATAATCCGATTTCTTTTCTTGCTGTGTGTGCTTTCCCATGCTAACTTTCCATGTTCAAGTACTTCCGCCCCCAGGCAATACGTTCCTCCAGAGCGGAATCTTCAAGTTCCTTGACCAGGTCCACCAAAAGTTCCGGGATCGTTTTCTGTTCGTCAATCAGGCGCACCTGCATAGAGTTGAGATTCATTGGGGTTATGCGAATTCCTCTTTCTCGATCCGACACAACAGGGCCGAATGTGGCCAGCTTCCGATTTCCGGGCTGCAGAGCTCCGGATCGTCAGGACAAAGCATATTGGCATTCGATTCAAAGACTCCGAAGAGTTCCGGCAGGGTCGAGATGCGCTCCGGAAACCACCATCCATGCTGCAGGTCGGCCATGTCCGGGTGGATGGCATCCGAAAGGGCGACGCGCTGGCGAATTTTCCCCAGCGGAGTTGCAATGACAGCCCGGTCGCCGGGGGTGAGACCGATTTTTTCCGCTGTTGCCGGATTGATCGTAACAACAGGTTCAGGCATTTTCTTGCGGGCTTTTTCGATCTGGCGCTGTTCAGAATGATACATTGGCATGAAGCGGCTTCCCGTGATGAGAATCAGAGGATATTCCTTTGACAGTTCCGGGCTTCCCGAAGGGCTCCAGAGGGGTTCGCGGTAAACGGGAAGAGGCGGCAACCCCAGATCATGGAAGATGGAGGAACGAAGCTCCACCTTGCCGCTGGGAGTGCCGAACCCGTACTTTTCGTAGCAGCGATACTCCCTTTTGCCAAAGAAGCCATGCTGTCGGACCAGATCCTTGAATGTCAGGCCGGCCGGTTGCAGACAGTAGTCGTAGACTTCTTCCACGGTTTCCCACGGCCAGTGCTTTTCCTGGCCAAGACGCATCCCCAAGCCGCGGTAGAAATCATAACTGTTGCGGCGTTCATACAGGGGTTCTATGCCCTGGGGGCAAGCCATGCAAAAACCGCTGGTCAGCCAGAGCTCAGGCTGCTCCACGGTTGAAGAGGCGGGGAAGACATAGTCGGCCAGGGAAGCGGATGGGGTCAGGTAGTATTCCATGACCACATAAAGCTGAAGAGATTGTAAGGCTTCAAACACTTTCTGCGTGTTCGGAAATGACAAAAGCGGATTGCTTGCAAGCGTGATCGCCGCCGTGACCGGATAAGGCTTGCCGGTTATCGCGGCCTTCAGGACATGCCTGGCATGCGCCAGATTGGAGTGCCAGGCCTCCGGGGCGGCTACATATCCGTGCGGCAATTTCGTGTTGGCGGCCCGGTTTCTCTCCCAGCCGGGGAATCCGAAAAAGGGATAGGTCTCGGAACCGAGCTGCTTGGCCCTCTGGCTCTTTGGTATGGCCTCGTTCAGCTCAAGATGTTCCGCATCCAGGACGTTGTCGATTCCACCGGCTGTACTGAATATCTCGCCGCCGGGGACCTCCAGGTTGCCGGTTATGGCCCGGAGAATAGCCCGGCCCCGGGCGCACTGGGTCGCATTGACACCCTGTTTATCCAGTCCGTAGCCAAATGGAATGGCGGCCGGCTTCGTGGTGGCATACATGCGAGCGGATTGGGCGACAAGCTCTGCCGGTATTCTGGTGACTCGCGACACCTTTTCAGGGGTATAGGATGCGACTGCCGCTTTCAGGTCCTCAAAGCCTACGGTCTGGTTGGCAACAAAGTCATGGTCGTACAGTCCTTCTTCGATGATCAAGCGGATCCAGCCCAGCATGAGGGCGGCGTCTGTGCCCGGGCGAATCTGGAGCCACAGGTCGGCCATTTCGGCTTCTTTTATGCGCCGGGGATCGATGACCATCATCTTGGCGCCTCGCTTTCTGGCGCGGACCAGTTGGGGGTAGAGGCCGATGGGACTGGAATTTGAAGCGTTGCACCCCCAGACGACAATGCACTGCGCGTTTGGCACTTCACTCCAGGCCATGCCTCCATAGGTCGCGTATTCAGTGGCGTAGCTCGGACACATGCAGATGTTGTTCACCCCGCAGGTATTCGGTGATCCGAAGAGGTTGAAAAAACGGCGACAGTCCCAGTGGTAGGTGCGTTTGGTTCCGTGGGTGAAGGCCAGGGTTTCTGCCCCAAAGGACTCTTTCAATTTCGAGAGTTTGTCCGCCACCTCATCCAGAGCCTGATCCCAGGAAAGTTGTTGCCAGCGTCCCTCACCCTTTTGACCCACTCGTTTCAAGGGATGGTTCAGACGTTGCGGATGATGGACATGATCGGGCATCAACCTGCCCCGTTCGCAGATGGCCCCCCGGGTGACCGGATGATCGGGATCGCCCGTCACTTTGACAATCCTGCCATCTTCAATGTGCAATAACAGGCCGCAGCGCGGGTGGCAAAGACCGCAGTAGCTTCTTCTGATTTCAGTCATCGTTCAGTCCTTTTTCATTTTTGAAATATTCTTTTCGAAATTTTTCCCATATTCCTTGCAAGTCCTCGGGCTTCTTGAACAAAGGATTCAGTCGACCTCAGAAGGATCGACTGAATCCTTATTGGTTGTGCGCTCTCTCGGGATTCAAGGGATTTTCTAAACGATGATTGGCTCTCTACCGGATGGCTTGCAAGCAATAATCCATTGGATGCTAATGTCTTCATCTATGGATTCCCAGTGAATGCCTCGGCCTTCACCGATTAATCGCCAATTTTATTTTCCTCTGGTGTTGCGTGCAGTAATCTAGGATACCATGCAAGGGGGGCTGATAATGTACGGCCGTCATCAAGCTCAGCTGTCTTGTTGGTCTTTGATTTTTTCAGCTTTCATTTGAGCAATAGCATCATCCAGGGTTATTTCACCCAGCCAATTCTCGCGATCTTTTGTATAGTCGCCTCGGCCTACCGAGAACTGGTTCAGAAACCGAATGGTGTCAACAACGCCCATCTCTTTGAACAGAATATGAGTAGCCCGACGGCTAATTTCAGATACCGGCCTTGTTTGAGTATTCATATGTCTAACTCCATCACTAATTCGGTGGGGGATACCACCTTGGTATTTAATTAATCAAATCTCTTAGCTTTTTTTATAAAAATATCATCACATGTACAAAAAAAAACAACTTTTGAAGATGATGCAAATGCCAAATGCAAAGCGTCAAGTGATTTTAAGCCCGAGGCTTCCAGCCTTCTATCCAATGTTTCTATTTCTTTTGACAGTTCAACGGCTTCTTTAGCAATGCAAAAATTCAAGCATGGCATAAAGGTCGAGCCAGTACACAATAACACCCAATCAGCGGCGGGCAGAACTGGTAAAGATATCCGGATGACACCATGGACATAGGCGTGCCTGCTTTCTGCCTGTTCGCTGCATTTTGCCGGTTGGGGTGGGCCACATCGATGATCTTTTATACGATGTGTGAAGCCCAGTACCTGCGAAGTCAAACACTGATCTATGCAGCTTTGATCTCACGCGCGTGGAGTATCTCATTGGGGTACATGGGGCGTACGTATTTCGACTCCAGTGTAATGACCGCCACCGTATCCCCTTTCCCGGTGGCAAACTCAACCTCAAATGCTACTCCATCTTTATAACAGTGTACCACCGCTCCGATGTCCCCGCCACGCAGGCCGTGCTCTGGGATATCTCGGGTGAGCACAATGGTTTCCAGCTCTCGGATCATTTTCTACTCCTCGGGAATGATAGCTTCCTGATTCCTTGGAAGTTTCATAGCGCCTATATTTTTTCTCGTTTGCCCCAGGGCCACAACATCTTGAGCCCCAACGTTACCGAGTGAGGTGCGGCCCTCAGTAATTCGCGAACCCAAAGCCTATACGAAATTTTGCCCTGTTCTCGCCGTCATCTCCACCTGGCTGGTTTGGACTCATTCTGCTGAGTCCAGAGTGTTGCGGCCTCCGGAATTTCTCTCAAGCAGGTCCTTGAGTGCTCGCAGATCCTTTTCCACCGCTGCTTTGTCCTTGGCAAACTGCTCATCAGACATCCCAGGTTGACGGATCAGCGTAAAAAGGAACTCACTGCCGTCTCCGTTGGGCATGACTCGCATCGGGTTGTGGACGGTGACGCCTGATTCCAGCGTAACGTCGTGATCCATCACGCCGAAAGCATTCTGTTCCGCAAACTTCACCCTTACTTTACCAAATGGAGCATTCATAACCCATTCGTCACCGTCTCTTGTGACTTCGGAACCCGCCAAGCCCGCCGCCCAACGAGGAAGATTCCGCGGATCAGAGGCGAATATGTAGACGTCCTTCGGTTTGCGGTCAATGTATATGCTGATATGCTGGACATCGTGCATGGCAACTCCTCTCTTCACTGAACAGCCTGCTACGCCAAATACCATCACTAAGATGGCGATCTGAGCAAACTGATGTTTCATTATTACTCCCAACGACCAAAATCAGCGGCGCGGCTTTTTGCGTCCGCTGGATTTTTTTGTTAGCCGAAGTCACTAAAATTACTGTTCCCAGCGCCTTCGCAAAGTTGCTATTTTTGCATCTCTACGTAGAGGCCTTCCTTCAGGATCACATAGCTTGACAGCGCCTTCTGGAACCCCAAATACTTCTTCAATTTTCTTACAAATAGATCCAACGCTTGCGTCGGCTCGTGCAATCCTAAAACGAGTTGGACTAGATATTCGACAACCTTCTCCATTGGTTTCTTCCTCATCAAGCTCTAAATCGTCAGTTTCCGAAATAGAATCTTCTTCTAAATTTTTCTCGCCCTGTGATTCGGTATACCAAGTACCTGATTCTATCGGACGCCAAACATGGCCATCCTGAACATGAAAATCCCTGGTTGCTGTTGATGAAGTGATGTAGTCGCTGAGTTTGACATTTCTCACTTTCGCTGATTGAAATGCATTTAGCAGCACATCCAATAATTTCTTGTCACCAGCAACACCGAAAAAAGCAGACCATGTTTGCTGATGAAAATTGACACTCATGCCTTGGTAAACATAAATTGTAGCCCTCAACTTTATAGATTTCTCAGCAACAGAAGATAATGCCCTCGTTACCAGATCGCTGTAACCATGCGAGCCTTCAGGGATAGAGTTAATATCAATCTCAATCGTAGGTAGAGGATCACGGGGCGTTACAAATTGTAATTCATTTTCTGGTCTTTCCAGCATAATAGCCTCCAAATACTGTTTTTTTTTGTTTACATATCAATTCGTCATAAATCTCAAAGGCTTCCTCTGGATTGTCAACATAGCTGATTTTACTGGAAATTAGATCAGCATCGGGTGGCAGATTTTCATTGAGGATTGACTCCAGAATTGCATTGGTCTCATCCACCAAAGTGTCCTCGAAATCAATACCGTGCTCATTGACCTCATCAGTGGAGGCATCGCCTCTTATTGCGTAGCATCCCTCACCATGGACGTCACCCTCACTGAAACCGATGCATGGCGCATAATAAACACCAAAGAGATATTCATTGTTACGGCTTCTTTGACGTCTTGACGGTGTGCTCGTTACCTGGAATCCAAACGGCTCAATGGCCGACACTACTTCATCAAAGAATGATTCCAATGCAGCTCTAATACCGCCCTCAGATTCAATATCTTCATCTGAAAACTCACGTTTAACTCTGAAACTACCCTCATAATAGATTTCAAAAACAAAATTTCTTGACGTGACCATACTGAATACGAGTTCATGAATCGTTACTTTTGTTCCTATCGTGTTGCGAATATCCTTTGCCAACGTTTCCTGAACCGAAGACAAGGCTCTGTCTTCGACTTTGAAGCCTGAATAACCTGGTCTGGGGATAATAATATTTTCAGCCTTGAATTCATATACTTTTGAAACCAGAAAAGGAATGAGGTAGGTTAATTGCTGTTTGTTAAATGGACGAACTCCAGTTTTCCTATCAAAGGCAATTTTATAATCCAGAGGTTCTAATAGTGCCTCTAATTGTAGATTCACAGAATCGCAAAACTCCTCCTCCCATTCTTCATCTATCAGAGTACCCCCCTTTTCTTCTATGTGACCCACTGTCGGATTGTGCGGAATAACATGTTTCAAAACCAAACAATAAAAAATCCGTACAGTCTTGGGGCCTAAATATGAATCATTATTATCCATTATTACTACCTCATATTTCTCGGACAATCCTGGGGTGTCTAAAAATAGCGTTTTAATGGGGAGAATTTTCTTCGAAAAATGGGCCTCCCCTTGGAAAAATTTAAGGGTCCAAATTCAGACCCTGAATACTTTCTTTTTTGCTTATTCGTGGTGGAACATCTCGGCTTTC
>JAIPER010000176.1 GCA_021737115.1 Desulfohalobiaceae bacterium | reverse complement strand
TTACAGCCAACTCAAATCTAAGCATCCCAGCATTTTGACCATCCGACTTCTGACATCCGACATCCGATCTCCGATCTCCGACCACCGACGTCCGACCACCGACCACCGACCTCCGACGTCCGACCACCGATTCACCGATTCACTGACTCACCGATTCACTGACTCACCGATTCACTGACTCACCGATTCACCGATGCACCGATTCACCGATTCACTGATTCACTGACTCACTGATTCACAGATTCCCCAACCTCCTGGATCCTGAGATCGGTCTTGATATGCTGTTCCCGGCCGTCTTCATAGGTGATGGTCGTGTCCATGTGGACGCTGTCGGTGTTCTGGTACAGGGCCTGGACGATGTCCTGATAGCGCTTCTCCACAAAGCCCCGCTTCAGCTTGCTGGTCCGGGTCAGTTCTTCGTCGTCCGCGTCAAAGACCTTGTAGAGGTTCACGAATTTTTTGACCTTGGCCGGATCGGGCAGGTCTTTATTCACGGTTTTGATCTGCTCCTCGACCAGGTTGTACACCTGGGGTTTCTGGGAAAGTTCGGGGTAGCTGGTGTAGTTGAGTTTTTTCTCATCGGCCCATTTCCCGACCACGGAGTAGTCGATACACAAAACCGCGGTGATGTACTCCTTTTCGTGGCCGATAACCCAGGCCTCCTGGATATAGGGGCTGAACTTCAGTCTCGTTTCCAGGTACTGGGGAGAGAAGGGCCGTCCGTCGCTCAGGGTCATGACATCCTTGGAACGGTCGAAGACGACCAGATGGCCGTCTTCATCGATGAAGCCCTTGTCTCCGGTGTACAGCCAGCCGTCTTTGATGGTCTTGCGGGTGGCCTCTTCGTTTTTGTAGTAGCCGATAAAGACCGAAGGGCTCTTGCAGAGGATCTCTCCGTCTTCAGCAATGGCCACTTCGGTCTGGGGAATGGGGGTGCCGACCGTATCGAATTTGATGTCTCCGTCCCGGTGGACAAAGGCGATCCCGGCCACTTCGGTCTGGCCATAGATCTGTTTCAGGTTGACCCCCAGGGCATGGAAGAATCGGAAATGGTCCGGGCCCATGGCCCCGCCTCCTGTATAGGCATGCTTGACCCGGCTCAGTCCCAGATGATCCTTGAGTTTCTTCTGCATCATCCAGTAAGCCAGAAAGTTCAAGCATTGCAGGTAGAGGGGAATGGATTTTTTCTCGAATTTGCACTCGGCCGCCTTGTAGCCGATTTTGGTCCCGAACTCGTATATTTTTCGTTTGATCCAGGAGGCATCCATGTACTTGACCTGGACGCTGCGGGTCATGCCTTCGTAGAGCCTGGGCGGGGCGAACATGACATGGGGCCCGATTTCCCTGATGTTCTCCATGTTCGTGCTCGGTTCTTCCGGAAAATTGATGGTGTATCCGATTTGCAGACCGCAGGAAATGGACATCATCTGTTCTCCGATCCAGGCAAAGGGCAGATAGGAGACAAAGTCGTCTTCAGGGGTGCAGGGGTCGACATCCATCAGGTTTTTGCCCATGGTCAGCATGTTCCAGTGGGTGAGCAGGACTCCCTTGGGCAAACCGGTGGTCCCGGAAGTGTAGAACTGCAGACAGACGTCGTCGCCGTTTCCCTGCTGGATCATCCGTTCGAAGAGGTCCGGGTCCTGCTCATCTTTTTCCTGACCGATTTTCCTGAGTTTTTGTATGCTGCATAGATACTCCTGGTCGTAGGTGCGCATGCCCTTGGGATCGTCCCAGATGATGTATTCCAGTTTGGGACATTCGCCTTTGATGGCCATTCCTTTGTCCACCTCTTCCTGGGTTTCCCCGACAAAGAAACGAGCATCGGAGTGGTCGATGATGTATTTGACTTCATCCAGCATGGATTCCTGAAAGAGCCAGACCCCGACGCCGCCGGCGCACAGGGCGGCCATTTCCACCCACAGGCCCTCGGGTCTGTTGGCGCCCATGAGGGCCACGCGATCCCCCTTTTCCAGTCCCAGGCTGATCAGACCCAGACTCAAGTATTTGACGTTATCAAGGTAATCCTGCCAGGTGAAGGGCTTCCAGATACCGAATTCCTTTTCCCGCATTGCGACTTTATTGCTTCCGTACTCCCTGCATTTGTTCAGGAAGAGCTTGGGGATAGTTTGGTCTTTGGTGATGTTCGGGAGTTGGCTGCTCATAAATCCTTCGTTACCTCCTTGTGGCATACAGGTCTTCTTCACCCAGATAGGCCTTGATCACTTCCGGATCGTTCTGGACTTCCTCGGGGGTACCGGTGGTGATCATATTTCCGAAATTCAGGACAAAGACCTGGTCGGAAATGTCCATGACCACTCCCATGTCGTGTTCCACCAGGATACAGGTCACCTGCCAGCGCTCTTCTTTGTTGATGTCCATGATGAACCTGGCCATGTCCTCCACCTCTTCCAGATTCAGTCCGGCCAAGGGTTCATCCAGCAGGATCAGCTCAGGGTCCAGGGCCAGAGCCCTACCCAGCTCGACCCGCTTCTGCAGGCCATAGGGGAGCATGTGCACGGGTTTGTCCCGGATATGTTCGATTTCTAAGAGGTCGATGATGTCTTCTTCTATGAATTGTCTGGCTTTGATCTCTTCTTCCCTGGTCTTGCCGACATACAGGGAGCCGCTGAGAATGCCGGATTTGAGATGACTGTGCCGGCCGAGACGGATGTTGTCCAGGACCGTCATCCCTCCAAAGAGCTCGATCTTCTGGAAGGTCCTGGCAAGCCCCATTTCAGCCCGCCTGTGTGGTTTGAATCGGTTGACTGTTTCTCCTTTATAGATGATGTTGCCTTGTTGTGGTTTGTACAGCCCGCTTATGCAGTTCATCATCACGGTCTTGCCGGCACCGTTGGGGCCAATTATGGAGTAGATCTCACCCCTGTTGACCTGGATGCTGATGTTTTTGAGGGCCTCGACTTTCCCGAAATACATGTGGATGTTGTCCAGTTTCAGAATCTGTTCTGCTGCGTTGTTACCAGTGACTTGCTCCATAGACACATTCTCCTTCAGCAGTTTTTGATTTGGATGCGGGCGCCGGATTGCCAAGATTAAACTGTTGTTTGTTGACAGTAATTTTTCAGATTCTTTTTTCTTATACCAGAAGTTGGCATAAATTGCGGTTTGTATCTGCCGTCACTGAAACCTTATAAGGCCCTTGTATGACAGGCGGTTCATTTGGGGCCAACTTCTGGTATCTTCTTGATAAAATTTAAAAAAACATGTAGTTTCTTTTCAACGTTTCTGATCCAGTGTTTAGCCATTCTTGTGTAACTATTTAAAATATAGATACTTACGGGAGGAATAAATTGCAAGGCTCCGAAATTTCAAGCATCAGCTGTCAGGATTTTCGAACAAGCAAGACCTCAATTTATGACTCCCGTAAGTATAAGTCACCACAATAGCTGTATTGTATCTATTTTGTAGCAAAAAAAATGTACCAGCTACTGATCTGAATGTCAATACAGAAGATCTTGATTTTTGTTGAAGAAAAAAACTCATACAAAAATTGTCTGTTTTATCGGTTGCTTGTATTTGGCAGTTTTTTTGGGGCGCCGGGCTTGAAAAGTAAGGGCTGGCGCGGTTTTTCAATTGTTTTCGGTCTGGTTTTGACTTTTGTCCACGTCTTGACTACAACTACAGTTCAGCAAAGACATGGAAAACGGGCCGTATGTCGAATCAGGAGTGTCCGTGTCTGCCCCGTACACCCGAAACTATCTGTAACAGCAAGAGATATTTATGGATGTAGTCAAACTCGACGCCGGATATGACCAGGCTTTTGTCGATGCAGTGGCCGAAGAGAGCGGTCAGGATCCTTATCTGTGCTACCAATGCGGGAACTGCACAGCCGGCTGCCCCTATACCTTTGTCTACGATCTGCCGGTGCATCAGATCATGCGTTTGCTTCAGGCCGGTCAGAAGGAAAAGATTCTAAAGTCCCGCTCCCTGTGGCTCTGCGCGACCTGTGAGTCCTGCACCACCCGCTGCCCCAACGAAATCGATGTGGCCAGAATCATGGACGTCCTCCGGCATATGGCCAGGCGGGAGGGCCATGTCACCGAGAAACAGGTCAAGCAGTTTGCAGACAGCTTTTTGAACTCCGTCAAGAAGCACGGCCGGGTTTTTGAGTTCGGGACTCTGGTCAAGTACATCACCCGTTCCGGAAGGATCTGGACCGATTACGACCTGGGCCCAAAGGTGATGCGCAAAGGGAAAATTGCTGCCCGCCCCCATGACATCAAGGGCAAAGAGGAAGTGGCCCGGATCTTTAGAAGCGTATTTGGAGAAGCAAACGATGAATTCTGAGCTGAGATATGCCTACTACCCCGGCTGTTCCGGCCTGAGCACCTCCAAGGATTATGAGATATCCACGAGAGCCGTCTGCCGGGCCCTGGGGATCACTCTGAAGGAGGTTCCGGATTGGAGCTGCTGTGGTTCCACACCGGCCCACACCGTGGACCACGTCTTTTCCGCAGCCCTGTCCGCCCGCAATCTGGCCCTGGTGGAGCAGGAAGGGCTTCAGACCGTGATCACCCCCTGCCCCAGCTGCCTGACCAATCTGAAAGTGGCGGCCCACCGGATGTGTGAGGAATCCTTCCGCAACGAGGTCAACAGACATCTGGAGCAGGCCTGTCAAAACAGCATCCGGGTCAAGTCCGTGCTTCAGGTTCTGGTAGAAGATGTGGGGCTGCAGGCCTTGCAGGACCGGGTAATGAAACCTTTGACCGGATTGAAAGTGGCGCCCTATTACGGCTGTATCATGAACCGGCCCCCGGATATCATGGATTTCGACGACCCGGAAAACCCAGTGGCCATGGATCACATATTGAAAGCTCTCGGGTCCGAGGTCCTGCCCTTTCCCTTGAAGGTCGAGTGCTGCGGCGCCTCCTATGGAGTCGCCCGCAAAGACGTGGTCATGCATCTCTCCGGGAAACTCCTGTCCCTGGCCGAGTCGCTGGGTGCCGAGGCCATCGTCACCGCCTGCCCCTTGTGCCAGATGAATCTCGATCTCCGCCAGGACCAGATCAACAAAACCCTGGGCACTTCCTTCCGGATCCCGGTCTTTTACTATACCCAGCTCATGGGTTTGGCCCTGGGCCTGGACAAAGAGGATCTCCTTCTGGATAAGCTCACTATCGACCCTGAACCGGCCCTGGAGAAGATGCGGCAGGCGGAGGCAGAAGCGCGGAGCGAGGAAGTATAAAGAAACGCGGAACTCGGAGCGCGGAGCTCGGAACTTGGAAGGCAGAAGTATAAAGAAGCGCTGAGTGAGGCAGAAGCGCGGAGCTCGGAACTCGGAGCGCGGAAGGCGGAAGTATAAAGAAGCGCGGAACGCGGAGCTCGGGTGCGCCAGGCAAAGCATGGGAGGAGGGGAAGAGATGACATAGAGCTACTCTGAAACTTCTCGAAGGAACCCTGCGGGTAATCAATCCCGTCCGGGTAAGCGGCCAGCGCCCGGAACCGAGTGTTGCGCTGTATGGAGTAATCCATGCGGTGAAGCGTACACAGGGAGTCAGTGGGCCGTGTGATTGAGCCTCGAAATCCGCTTCAATGTGGGAGCCGAGACCGTCCGAGTAGTGCGAAGGCAACATCTTGATGCTTATTGGCATTGCATCAAGGTCCCACCGGGGTCTAAGAGCAGGGCACGCTGGCAGAAGGGTTCCCCAGGAACCTGGGAGATCCTGTTGTCTCCATTGCAAATGCCGGGCCGGGGGTACCGGAGACCAGACTCCTGAAGCCCTTGTGAGCTACCGCTGTGCTTGCAAGGGAGCAAACAAACAAGCGGAACAATGGTATTCTTGGACGAAGGAAACGGAGTTCAAGGAGATGGACACAGGAAGTCGGAGCGTCTCATAGTACCGAGGAAGCAGGGGAACTCGCCCCAGAGGACCCTGTGGAGGGAAGGAGTTACGCCATGTTATGTTTCCTTTTGGAGGGAAAGATGTCAGGAATGCCAAGTCCTATAAGCGTCTCAACGAAACTTCGGAAGATAGCGGATTTGGCCAGGAGAGCACCGGACATGGTGATCACCTCGTTGTCGCACCATATTGACATGGCTCTGTTGAAGGAAGCTCATTGGAAGACCCGTAAGGACGGGGCAGTTGGGCTTGATGGACAGAGTGGCCGGGAGTATGAGGCCGACTTGGAGGCCAATCTGGAACTCTTGCTGTATCGTTTGAAATCCGGGACGTACAAGGCTCCACCCGTGAAACGGGGGTATATACCGAAAGGAGACGGCAAGGAACGTCGCCCTATTGGAATCCCCACGTACGAAGACAAAGTGCTTCAACGTGCGGTGGCCATGGTTCTGGAAGCGGTTTATGAGCAGGATTTCCTCTCGTCGTCATATGGTTTTCGGCCGAATCGTTCGGCGCATGATGCCCTTGCCGATTTGTGGAAAGGGATCATGGGCACAGGTGGGAGCTATGTGGTGGAAGTGGACATTCGCAAGTTCTTCGATACATTGAATCATCAGGACTTGCGTGCTTTTCTGGACCAGCGGGTACGTGACGGTGTGATCCGTCGCGCCATAGACAAGTGGCTCAAGGCCGGAGTGCTGGAGGAAGGTGTGTTCTATCGTCCTGAGGACGGTACTCCGCAGGGAGGAGTGATTTCGCCTCTTTTGGCGAATATCTATCTCCATGAGGTGTTGGACAAGTGGTTTGAATGCGAGATCAAACCGCGTTTGAGAGGTCGTGGTTTCCTGGTTCGCTATGCAGACGACTTTGTTCTGTCGTTTTCAGTGGAACAGGATGCCAGGGACGTGTACGAACAGCTCCATGAGCGCTTTGCGCGATACGGACTGAAGCTGCACTCCGGTAAGACCCGAATGGTGGATTTCAAGCGTCCCGGCAGGGGTGATCCAGGTGTCTTTGATTTTCTGGGTTTCCGTCACTACTGGGGCAAATCCCGTAAAGGGAATTGGGTGGTAAAGCGTAAGACAGCTAAGGACCGACTTCGTCGAGCCTTGGTAACCATGAACAATTGGTGCAGGCGCGACCGCCACCATCCACTCAAAGATCAGCACCGAAAGCTTTGTCAAAAGCTCAGGGGTTACTTCAACTACTATGGCATCACGGGGAACAGTCAGTCGATTGGTGAGTATCACTATCAGGTGAAGCTTATATGGAAGAAGTGGCTGAATCGACGATCCCAACGTTCACGTATGAACTGGGAGAAGTTTAACAAGCTTCTTTGTCATTATAGATTGCCAGCCCCGATAGCGACGAAATCGATATTGCGTCACGCAGCAAAGGCATAACATGAAGAGCCGGATGCGGGAAATCCGCACGTCCGGATCTGTGGGGGGGCGGAGGAGAGCAATCTCCTCCCCCTACCCCGACAATTCGGAACGCGGAACTTGGAAGGCAGAAGTATAAAGAAGCGCGGAACGCGGGAGAGGGATAAAGAAGCCAGGTGCTATTCGAGGGCATGTATAGAATTTTAGATTTTCG
>JAIPER010000175.1 GCA_021737115.1 Desulfohalobiaceae bacterium | reverse complement strand
AGGCCCTGAACCTGGAACCATAAAAAGGCATAGAGCATGAGGATATCAGTGAATCGGAACTTGTGCATGTATACGATTCTAGTGGGGCTTCTTGTCTTCACCGTGATGCCGCAGATCAGCCTGGCCGCTGAAGAGGGATTTGTCGATGCCAAGGAGCGCGGATTCCCCGCAGATTACCAGGAACCTCCCCCACCAGCGGAAGTGGTCGAGGGTATCAGGAAGTATGCCCAAGATGCCCAAAAGGGAGCCCAGGAAAATTTCGGCGCTCAATTCGTCCACGACAATGAACTCTTTACCGTCTTCAAGGGGGACCGCCTGGAATACCAGACCAGGGAAGGCCAGGACGTTTTGCTCTGGGACGTGGAAGCCTGGATCGGTTCGGATTACAACAAGCTCTACCTGGAAAGCGAAGGGACCCGGCTCATTCACCAGGGTAAGTTCGAAGAGGCCGAAGTTGAGCTCCTGTATGGACGGACCATTGCCAGCTTCTGGGACCTGCGGGCCGGCATCAGGCACGATTTCGAACCGCATCCCACCCGGACCTTTGCCGCTCTGGGTGTGCAGGGGCTGGCCCCCTACTGGTTCGAAACCGAGGCCACGGCCTACCTCAGCGAAGATGGTGATGTCTCGGCCAATCTGGAAGTGGAGTACGATATTCTCCTCAGCCAGAGGCTAATCCTGCAGCCCCGCCTGGAAGCAGGCCTTGCAGTGCAGGAAGTCGAAGAACTGGGCATTGGCCAGGGACTGACCGACGTGGAGCTCGGAATCCGGCTGCGCTACGAGATCCGCAGAGAGTTCGCACCCTATATCGGTCTCTCCTGGGCCAGAAAATTAGGTGAAACCGCCAACCTGGCCGAGGCCGAAGGCGAGGAGACCGGTTTGGTCTCCTTTGTGAGTGGGGTGAGATTCTGGTTTTGAGGCGGCCAGAGAATGCTCAAGTTGTACAGAACATGATTCTGAATGCGGTCCTCATCATCCTGGGGGTCTATTTTTCGGTTGCAGGCCTGATCCAGGCCAAGGGATTCCTGATGCCCCTGGCCATCGCCGGCCTGCTGGCCATGTTGATGCTCCCCTTTTCCAATATCCTGGAACGGTGGATGCTGGGGAGAACGGTGGCCTCGTTCGTGTCCATCACCTTCCTCCTGGCCTTGGCCATCGGCTTCAACTTCCTCCTCGTCAAGGAAATCCAGAAATTTGCCCAGGACATACCGGAAATGCTGGACAACCTGCAGCCCAGGCTCGATCGCCTGAACGCTTACATCTCCGAAAAAACAGGGGTTTCTCCCTGGCAGCAGAAACAGCAGCTCCTGTCCATCATAAAGGACAGAATGGTCAACATCGGCAGCAATGCCCTCAGCCTGATCTCCAATGTTAGAGATTTCCTGATGGCCACCCTGCTGGTCCTTGTCTACACCTTCTTCTTCATGCTCTACAGGGAAAGATTCTCGCGCTTCTTTCTCATGCTCATTGCGGAGGACAAGCGGTCCGAGGCCCGGGAAATCATTCACGGCGCCGGTAGAATCGCCCAACATTACCTTCTGGGGCGGATCATTCTCATTCTCTTTCTGGCCCTGATCTACTACATCGGTTTTTTCGCATCCGGCCTCAAGCATACTCTTTTCCTGGCCGGCCTGGTGGCCGCCCTGTCCTTGATCCCCTATCTCGGAAACATCATCGGCCTCTTTCTCGCCCTGGGGGTGGGACTGCTGACCGGGCTCGGGGCCGGACAGCTCATTGAGATCCTCGTCATCTTCGGAGCGGCCCAGCTCATCGAAAGCTATGTCCTCGAACCCTATGTCGTGGGGCAACAGGTGGAGCTGAACGCGGTCATCACCATCATAGCCATCGTTTTGGGCGGGGCGGTCTGGGGCGTGGCCGGAGTGATCATCGCCCTGCCGGTGGTAGGGATGGCCAAGGTCATTTGCGATCATGTGCCGGCTCTGCAGCCCTTTGGCTATCTGCTCGGGGAAGACGGACATTCGACCATGGATAGATTAAGTGCATTCAAAAAAAATATTTTTGATAAAGTTTTTCATTAAAGGGAAAAAGGATGCGGGATCATGATGCCGGTTAATAGGTTTTTTTCTTGTCTTGGCCTTCCTTCTGGTACTCCTTAGACTCTTTGTCCATTTTTTTGCCGGCTTCGCCGCCTAAATCCTGCTTCATCTGGCCGCCCATCTGTCCACTCTCTTCCCATTCGGGACTGACGCCATAGAACTCATTGATCTCTTTGGCCTGATCCCGGCTGGTAACCTTGGTCCCTTTGGGTGCATTCTTCAGTTCTTCCGAAGTGAAGTTCACCTGGAACCCTTCCTGGTCGGTCCCGGTCCGCACTGCCTGCCAGGGGACAGGGTACTTGTCTCCGCCTACCCCGAAGACCCCTCCGGAAGTAAGCATGATGTATTTGATTTTTCCGCTTTTAGCATCCACCAGCATGCCGCTGACTTCACCAATGTCTTCACCGTTGGCATCCAGGACTTTCTTGCCTTTTATGTCTTCAACATTTTTCAAGTTTTCAGCGGCAAACTGTTCACCTTTTCCCATGCCGGTAGCTGTTTTCTGCAGGCCGGATTTTTCCTGCATCTGCGATTGAGACTTCTCACCCATTTGGGTTTGAGATTTCTCCTTCATCTGGGTCCCTGTTTTATCGCCGTATTCAGACCCGGATTTCTTTTCCGCCGCAAAAGTGGTGGCGGCCAGAAACATAGCCATCATGCCGATTATCAATACCAATAATTTCCGCTTCATATATGCCTCCAAGATATTTTATTTTTTGACACTCTATCCCGCACCTTTTTCCTTACCTTTAGAATAGAAGATTGGAAGGAAGTTGCAATGGTGATAAATCGGGTATCAATTTCGGAAAAAGAAAAACAGCGGTACTCCTCCGCTTATACTTTGCTTATCATTTACTACGAATCAAGCACATGCAAAAAAGAATTGTGCCCACGGATCGGACATGGAAAAGGGAGAAGGATATTGCCCACGGAACACACGGAGGGACACGGAAAAGGGAGAAGATGACTACTTTTGTCCGTCAGGAAAAAGAACCTGCCGGACAAAAACTGTCCCCACTGTCGCGGTGGGGCTGCTTCCATTTATTCAGTGTGTTCTGTGTGTTCCGTGGGCTATACGTCTGCTTTCTGTCATTTCAAAGTATCGACGGAATACTACCAAAACAGCAAGCTGTGCGTATATTTCAAATTCACCGGCGTGACAGGCTCAAGCCTCTCTCGAAAACAGCGCATCATCCTGAGGATTGATTCTGATCCCGGCTGCAGCAAGCATCCCAGTGCTTTTCACGGTTTTGCGCTATTGTCGCACGATAAGTTTCTTTATTGATAAAACTGGCAGTTATGGGCTTCAACATCAGCATAACAGCATGCCTGAGTATTATAATAAATATTAATTAGTTATATGTCAGATTTGCCAGAGGCAAAGCTGACCTCTGACAGAACCTCAGGCGAAAACAGACTCTGCTCCGTGGCTTGGGTAGTCATGAAGAAGGATCGGCTCTACTCGTCCTCGGGCAGGAAGGGTTGAACGATTTTCACAGGCAGCTTCAACGTTCTCTCCAGGATTCCCAGAACCCCTTTGCCCACCGCAGACGGAGACATCGGTATGACCGCCGGGTTGGACAGATCGCCTTTGACCCGAACCGGGACGGCAATGAAGTTCTCACCGAGAATATCCCCTATTATCGGGATGCTTTCGATGATGCTGTCCACCGTTTGCAAGGGGGTGACCAGAACGATCAAATCGATCTTCTTTTCAGGGGCATTGAGATCGCCGCTAAAGGCGATATCCATCGAATTCCCCTTGATGTTGCCTTCGGTCAGCCTGATAATGCCTTTTTCAACCACCCCCTTGGCCTCGACTGTTTTGTATCCAAAGCCCTCCCCGGCCAGGTCCGGTGCCTGACCCTTGAGGATTTCCGTGATATTGACCACGGCCAGAATATCCGCCAGCAGGCCGAACTTATAGATGCGGCCGTCTGCGGCGCTCATCGTGATATTTCCCTGAAGACGATCCAGGAGGTCCTTTGGTTTGCCGCTGCTCGCCAACTGAGCAGTCAGATCGAACTCTCCGGTCATCAGTTCGGTTTCCAGAAAACAGTTCAGCGTAGAGGCAAGAGGCTGGCCGGAGGCAGCCGCCTCGGCTTCAACCCGCATGTTTCCGGAAGAAACATCGGCCACAGCCTCTGTCCGGATGCCGCAGAGACTGCCCCGGGTCAGCCTGGCCTGCAGTCCTTCATCAAGCCTTTCCAGGGACACGTGGAAAGGTTTCCAGGTCAGATCCCTGTAGGTGAAATGATCCGCCTTGACCAACACCTTGCCGGCCACCTCCAGGTCCTTGAAAAGATCCAAAGCTCCCTCGTCCCCGCCGTCCCCTGGCGCCTTCCCGGGCAGACCTTCAACATCGGCCAGACGGCTGATATTTTCCCAGTCAAGTCCGCCTGTTTCAGCCACCAGGTCGAGGTCGATCCCTTCCCGGGAAAACCCGATCGTTCCCTTGACCCCGACAGGGGTTTCCCCCCAGGCCAGATCGGTCGACTCAACGAGAAGCCGGTCTTTTTCACCCTGAATGGAGACATCCTTGACCTGCAAGGGCCTCTCGAGGCCATTTTCATAGGCGAAGCCTCCGGCCTGCAGTGCCCCCAGAATCCTCGATTGCCCCGGCTTTTGCAAGGAAAGGTGCAGATTGAAATCCCCATTTACCCAGCCTCTTATATCCTGCCTCTCGATCAGCTTGCTCACGGTCCCGGCAGCCAGTTGACCCTGAAATTCGATGTCGACGATGTCCCTGCCCACGGTCCCCTGCATGGCGGCCCGGGATTCTGAGTCATGGAGGAAAAACCCTGCCCTGGATCCCGGGCAGTGCCGGAAATCGACAGGGAAGAGCCGAGCAGGTCCACGCCTTCAAGCCTGCCCGTCACTCGCTTTCCACTGCCCTCGAACTCACCTGTTTTCAGCTTGAAGGGAGAGGGCAGATCCGCGGCTTCGAGCACCAGGTCGTGAACTGCCCCCTGACCTTGAAACTCCCACAATCCGGGCCGCCTGAGAGGGCCCTCCACATCCAGGGCGGCAAGCGAAAGGGTTCCGGCCAGGTTTTTGTATATGGTATCGGACGCCTTGGATTCGAAGTCGAGCCGGAGGGAAACCCTGGCCTTTGCAAAAGCCCTGGTTGCATTCTGCTCGAATAATCGGCTGACCTGCCCCGGCCGAAGCCCTCGCACCGCGAACTCGCCCCGGGCATCAGAACCGTCCCTGTTTATGCTTCCTGAGAAATCCAGAAATTCAAAGAGATTGGACTTAGCGGTCAGCTCGATTGCGAGTTCTTCCCCCGGCAGTAAAAGCTCAAGATTCACATTCTGGAAACTATGATCCGGTTTTCCGGGCTGCTTGATTGCAATCGCCCCCTCCTGGACCTTGAACGAAGCATCCCTAAGACTCGGATCAATTTTGGAAAGCGCCTCGGATATCCGTCCCCGGACACGCCCCGGAGTCCAGGGTCTTGACTCTTTTGCCCCTGATAGCCAGTCAGGCTCGGCTATTTCCAGGGAGAAGTCCGGCTCCCGAACAAAGACTGAATCGATCTCCAGGTTGCCCAGAAAAAGGGGCATGAGACTGACATCTGCCTGGGCAAACCCGGCGGTTCCCTTGATATTCGGGTGCTGGAGCCGCAGCCCGGTCATCCTGCCCCCGGGGGGAAAAAGCGATATCCGGAAGGTCTTGAATTCCATCTCCCCCCCGATCGCCCTGGAAAGTGTAACCCGGACCCTGTCTCTGACCTGCTCCAGGTCCATGACCCGGGGCAGAGCGATCATGGCGGCGATCAGCAAAACCAGCAGAACGCCGAATACTCCGGCTATCCACCGAGAGATCTTTTTTCGGTTTGCCATCTCTTTCCTCGGATTCCCTCAGGTCCCCGGGATCTCCGAATACGACTCGAGCCGGATCCCGGCTCTGATATCAATGAAACGGAAAATAGGCGTACCCCGCCATTTGCTTGTGAATGATCACGGTGGCGGCTGCGGCGGCCACCGTAACCGTCGGAAGGGTCTCTTTCGAACGAAGCTCCCTATGGGCCAGGGCCTGCAGGCAGACATAGATTTTTACACCCATTTGGTCGAGCCGCTGAATGATTTCGGTATTCGGATTCTTGTCTTTACCGGTGAATGCCCGAAGCCTAGTCTTCAATGGGGCACCCCGCGGCCTTGCAGGCCGCCATGGAACCCAGGTTGTCCTCGACCCATTCAAAGCCGTGCTGCTTCAGGATAGAGGCGGCGATGATGGCCCGCTTGCCGCTGCCGCAGAAGGTGGTCACCGCTTTGTCCCTCGGCACTCTGCTTATCTGTCCGGGCAGCTCTCCCAAAAATATGTGCAGGGATCCCGGAAACCTGCCGGTCTGCTCCAGTTCTTCCTTCTCCCGGACATCGAGCAGAGTGAAATCCTTCTGTTCTTTCACGCGCTGGGTCAACTCGTCCACATGGACAGCCGCAATGCGGTCGTACGGCTTCCCGCTTATTTCCCAGGCGTGCAGCCCCCCGGCAAGGTAGCCGCCGATGTTGTCGAAGCCGAGGCGGATCAGGTATCTTACAGCCGTGTCCACATCTGATTCGCTGTCGACAACCAGCCCGATCCTTTTGTCATAGGGCAGAAAAAAACCGGCAAATCCTGGAACCATGTCCAGCGGGATGGCCAGGCTGCCGGGAATAAAGGCACCGGCAAAGGCTTCCGGGCTTCGCAGGTCCAGACAGAGCATGCCCTCAGCCATGCCCCTCTCGAACTGTCCGGCCGACATGGGGGCGGGTTCCGGCAAGAGGTCCATACGGGGCGCCCCCTGCTGGTTATATTCTTCCATTTTACGGAAGTACGGCGGCTGTTTCGGAGCTTCCTCTATCTTATACTCCACAAATTTTTCCCGGGGATGGATCTGTAAGTCCGGATTGTTCTCCCGTTCAAAGCCGATGGTGGAGAATTCTCGTTCAGCCATGCCCGATCCGCAGACCGAGCCTGAACCATGAGCCGGGAAGAGAATCACCTGGTCGCCCAGGGGCAGAATTTTTTCGAATATCCCGTCATACTGCATCCCGGCCACTTCCCGGTGCCGATCCGGAAAGAAATCCGTCCGTCCGACGGTGCCTATAAAGAGCAGGTCACCTGTAAAGACGCCGACCGGTCCCTGACCGGAACTGGTGTCCCGGAGCACCAGGGAGATACTCTCAAAGGTGTGTCCTGGAGTCTCCAGGATAGAGAGCCTTATGCTGCCCAGTTCAAACTCATCGCCTTCAGAAACCGGCTGGCCGTAAGCAAAATCGAGATTCTTTCCGTGATGGATTTCCGCCCCGGTCCGGCGGGCCAGATCCAGTGATCCGATGACGTAATCCTCGTTGCGGTGGGTCTCGAAGATATGAGTGATCCGGGCTCCATGACTGCGTGCGATGTCGACGTAGACCTGACAGTCCCGCCTGGGATCGATCACCGCGGCCTGTCCGTTATGCCCGATGATATAGGACAGAT
>JAIPER010000174.1 GCA_021737115.1 Desulfohalobiaceae bacterium | reverse complement strand
TTCGATCTACCTGGTTGTCTACTTGTGGATTTCCATATGAAGGAAAAAGATAAAGAACGGGTCTACAGTCTCATCAGAGACCATGAGGACTACATCGGTTCGGCCAGGATCGCCATGTTGGCCCTCAACTCTTTTATGGCCTCCATCAAGGAGCTGGAGTCGGACCCGGACACCATCCGCGATCAGTTTGCCGAACTGATTGAGACCATCAAATACACCAAACCGAGGATCGTCCCCCTTATCCATCTCATCAAGGCCTTTGAGAAGGAAATGGAGCCAAACTTTGAAAAAGATGTCGAGGAGATCAAGGCCGAGGCCATTGCCATCCTGAAACGGCTGCACGACAAACTGCAGTCCAATGTGGGCCGGGTGATTGAAGGGGGCCTGAAGCACATTCAGGAGAACGACCTCATCGTGGTCCACACGGCCAGTACGGATGTGACCAGGATGCTGGTCATGGCCAAGGATGTCTTTCAGAAGAGATTTAGGGTCTTGATCCTCAAACAGGATTTTATCAAGACCAAGCAGCTTATCAAGTCTTTGTCCGAGGCGAATATCGATTTGCTGGTGGTGCCGGAATACAGTTTGAGCCACTACCTGGAGCAGGCGGACAAACTGTTTGTCGGTGCGGTTTCCGTGACCCACGACAACAAGGTGCTGTCTCCCATCGGTTCCGCAAATATCGTCAGCCTCTGCCATGTGAACAGGGTCCCGGTCTATCTCTTTGCCAACAGCCTCAAGTTCTCCTACCATCCCTCATCGAGTCAGCGGATTCACAAAAAAGTGGTCAGCGTCAGCGAAGGGGACATAAGTTTTATCCTGACCACGCATTCACATGACATCTTCGATCTCTCCCAGGTTGACTACCTGATCACTGAAGAAGGGACCATCGCCAAAGATTCCATAGAGGCCTATGTAGACAAACTCCGTTCCTCCGCCCGTTTTTAATCATAACTGAAACCACGGACCTTCTATGCCACTCTCATTGTAATTTACCCATTTTGCGCCGGGCACAATCTGGGTAAATTTACTCATTTCATGCCCGGCGCAAAATGGGTAGGTCAGGCGGGGAGGTGGAGGCTGACGCCGGCAGATTGCAGCAGGTCGTTAATCTCCGCCGGAGGGGGCTGATCCGTGAACAGGGCGTCGATCTCGGTGATGTTGCCCAGGCGGACCACGGCGTTGCGACTGAATTTGGTGTGATCCGTGACCAGGAATACCCGGCGTGAATTGTTGATGATGGCCCGGGCCACCCGAACCTCCTGGTAGTCGAAATCGAGCAGACTGCCGTCCTGATCGATTCCGCTGATCCCGATAATTCCAAAATCCACCTTGAAATGGTTGATGAAGTCGGTGGCCGACTGGCCGGTCACGGCGCGATCCCGGTTGCGGAGCTGCCCCCCGGCCACGATGATCTCGAAGCTCTCGTTGGCGCTGAGGATAACGGCCACGTTTAGATTGTTGGTGATCACCCGGAGATTGTGATGCTGCAGCAAAGCCTTGGCCACTTCTTCGGTGGTGGTGCCGATATTGATACAGAGTGAAGCCTTATCCGGAATCATTTCAGAAACTTTTCGGGCAATACGCTTTTTTTCCTGCAGGCAGAGGATCTTCCGGGTTGAGTAGGCCACGTTTTCGATGCTGGAGACCATGCCGGCTCCTCCGTGGTGACGCTGCAGCAGTCCTTTTCTTGAAATCCTGTTGATATCACGCCTGATGGTCTGCTGGGTCAGGGAAAAGCGGCGGGACAGTTCGTCTATGGCCATGAAACCATTGCTTCGAACCAGTTCTATGATCCGGTTCTCACGCTCGGCAATGGATCCCCTTTTCCCCTTCAGGTGCTTGGCACCATCTGTTCTCTGCTGCACGGATTCGGATTTCGGCTTCTTTCCGGTCATGAACCTGTCCTTTTCTTTTGTGGTGTGAACACGGTATCTTCTCTTTATTTTGTTTACAAGGGAAAAAGGATGAGAAAAGTCATAATTTGAAAAAAAGTGCTTGACATTCTCTGCTGTCATTGCTAATCTATTTGGCAAAGAGATTTGTTTTTTTCTGTATGTATCTCATTATAATCAATTTTTTTTAAAAAAATTGTTTTCGAATTCGAAAATAATTTTGCCGGGAAATGATGCAAACCCAAGTGCTCATCATAGGAGGCGGCTGTACCGGAACCGGTTTGGCCCGGGATCTGGCCTTGAGGGGGATTCCCTGCATTCTCGTTGAAAAACGGGACATCAATGCCGGGGCCTCAGGAGGAAATCACGGTCTTTTGCACAGCGGAGCCAGGTATGTGGTCTGTGATCCGCACTCTTCACGGGAATGCCGGGCTGAGGCCGAACTGCTCAAAAGCCTCGCCCCTCACTGCATCGAAGAGGCCGGAGGCCTTTTCGTGGCCGTAGCAGGCGATGACGAGAACTACATCGCGGATTTCGAGTCGGCCTGCCCCAGGGAGGGTGTCCGGTCCGAACCCCTGGAGGTCCGGGAGGCATTGGAACGGGAACCTCGCCTTACCCCCAGGCTCACCGCGGCCTATGCGGTAGATGACGCAGCCGTAGATCCCTTCCGACTTTCCCTGGACAATATTGGACAGGCCGTGGAACTTGGGGCGGTTTACCTGAACAGTCACGAGGTCGTGGCCATACAGACCAAGAGCCGGCACCTCCAATCCATACAGGTTCGAAATGTTCAAAGCGGCAGAACCATGTCCATCCAGGCCGAAATGGTGGTCAACGCCACCGGAGCCTGGGCCGGGCATATAGCGGCCATGGCCGGGGCGCCTCTGGAAATGCACTATTCCAAAGGCACTCTTCTGGTGACCCATTACCGACTGACCAATCGGATCATCAATCGGCTCAGGCCGCCGAGTGACGGCGATATACTGGTCCCCGGGGGCACGGTGTCCATCATGGGCACCACTTCGGTCCAACTGCCGGACCTGGAGCGGGTCAGACCGACCCGAGAAGAAGCGGAGCAAATGGTCAGCCAGGGAGCGGCCATGCTGCCCTGTTTGCAGTCCACCAGGTTCACCCGGGCCTATGCAGGGGTGAGGCCGCTGCTCAAACAGTCCGAGGTTGCGGATGGGCGGGCGGCAAGCCGGGGATTTGCCCTGATCGATCATGCCCTGGACGGGCTGGACAACTTTCTGACCGTGACCGGGGGCAAGCTGACCACATATCGGCTGATGGCGGAAAAGACCGCTGATTTGGCCGCTGAAAAACTCGGGATCAAGGCCGAGTGCAGGACCAGAACCGAGCCTTTGCCTGAATCCAGCTTAGGTGAGTGGACCGAAGGCGGGAAATCGTCCAAGGCCTGGCTGTCCCAGGCCGATGCAGGAGACCACCTCCTCTGTGAGTGTGAAATGGTGCCGAAAAGCCATGTTGTCCAGGTCCTTGCTGAATTGGAAACACAGCAGGCCGAGGTACCGGACCTGAACCAACTGCGGCGCAGGACCAGGGTCGGCAAAGGCGGCTGCCAGGGAGCCTTTTGCAGTCTGCGGGTGACCGGGCTCCGTTATGATCAGGGCAAGCTCGCGGGCGATCAGGGCCACAGGCAGATCAAGGAATTCCTCCGGGCCAGGTGGTCCGGCCAGCAGCCCATTCTGTGGGACGGCCAGCTGGCTCAGGCGGAATTGACTGAAGCCATGCATTGCGGTCTGTTCGATTTGGAAATGCAGTCTGATTGAATTCGGCCGGCGAAGCTAGTGATTGTAGTGTCTACACCAGAAGTTGGCATAATTTGCGGTTTGGATCAGCCTTCAATGAGACCTTAATGAAAACCTCAATTTATGACGACCGTAAGTATACCTTGCAAACGGATCTGACCATCATCGGAAGCGGCATCGCCGGCCTGAGCGCCGCCCTTTTTGCGGTTCAGGAAGGACTTGACATACTGCTGCTGGGAGACGCCGGGGCTTCTAACTTTGCCAGCGGTCTTTTAGATGTGCTGGCCGCATTTCCCGGGAAGAAGATCGATCATTGCAGCGATCCCTGGCAGGGAATGGCGGTCTTGCCGGAGCATTTTCCGAAACACCCCTACAACCGGCTGCAATCTGATGAAATCTATCAGGCTGTTGTCCAGGTCATGCGTGCCCTGGCAACGGCAGATCTGGGCTACAACGGGTTTGAAAAGGAGAATGTCCAGGTCATCACCGGACTGGGGACATGCAAGCAGACCTACCGGGTGCCGGAAAGCATGTGGCCCGGGGTCAAGGCCTTTCAAGACAAGTCTCCCTGTCTGCTCGTGGATTTTCATGGCTTGAAGGATTTCAGCGGACCCTGGCTCAGGTCGACCCTGGCCCGGGAATGGCCGGCCATTCGGACCGAAAGGGTTGATTTCCCTGAAACCCGGGGTCATTCGGAACTCTTTGCGGTCAGGCTGGCCCAGAGCCTGGAGTCGGAGCGGGTCAGGCAGAAACTGGCCGCGGCTGTGGCTCCACTTATCAGGGATGAACAATTTCTGGCCTTTCCGGCCCTGCTTGGCCTGTATTCTTCCGGCGCCATCAGGGCCGAGTTGGAAGAGCGACTGGGAGTGTCCATCTTTGAAATCCCGACCATGCCTCCTTCGGTCCCGGGGCTCAGATTTCTGGAAACCATGGGCGGCATCCTGAACAGGTATTCCTGTTTTCGACGCGAGTCCGGAAAGCGGGTCAGCCATATTCAAAGGGAAGAGACCGGGCAGTTCGCCTTGACCCTGGGCGAAGGCGAATTCTCCTCCAGGGTCCTCAGCCGGCAGGTGATGCTGGCCACTGGCCGCTTTCTCGGAGGCGGCTTGCAGGCTGACCCGGAACAGATCAGGGAAGTGGTCTTTGATTTGCCGGTTGTGCAACCCTCCCCTGATCAGGACTGGCATCAGGAGGACTTTTTCGATCCCGGGGGGCACCAGGCCAACAGGGCCGGCCTGGAGGTTGACTCGGTCTTTCGTCCGCTGGATACAAAGGGGGATGTGGTTTATGAGAACCTGTACGCCGTGGGCTCGATACTGGCCCATTCGGATTGGATGCGCATGAAATGCGGGGCCGGAGTGGCCATCGCTTCCGCTTTCAAGGCTGTCCAGTCGATCTGCACAGCATCTAATCAGGAGGATCGATTCAGCCTGTAAGGTTCGGCTGAAAAGCAGGAGACCGGGTCTGCCTATTCTCTCCCCGTTTTCTTGGCTTTTTGCAGCGACTGCATTACAATCCTTTCATATCAATGCGGGGAGGCGGTTTTAATGGGAATATCAGCGCACAGCATCTGCAAATCATTTGAAGCCAAGCCTGTCTTGAAAAATGTGAGCCTGGACATAGAAGATGGAGCCTTCGTGACCCTGCTCGGTGCTACCGGTGCCGGGAAAACAACGCTTCTTCGAATATTGTGCGGCATCGAACGGCCTGATTCCGGCCGGGTGCTCTACGACGGAACCGAGGTGACCCGGGTTCCGGTTCAGAAGCGGAATGTGGCCATGGTCTACCAGGAATTCATCAATTATCCCTCCATGACCATTTTCGAGAATATCGCCTCCCCCCTGCGCATATCCAGGACCAGCTATTCCAAATCCGAGATTGATCGCCGCGTCCGGCAGACAGCCGAAATGCTGGGACTGTCAGCGATCCTGTCCCATTATCCCGAGGAAGTCAGCGGCGGCCAGAAACAGCGAACCGCCATCGCCAGGGCCCTGGCCAAGGACACGAAGTTCATCTTTCTGGACGAGCCCCTGGCCAATCTGGACTACAAGCTTCGCGAGGAGCTCCGGGGCGAGCTGAAGACGATCCTGGGGCAAAAGGGCGGGGTCGTGGTTTACGCCACCCCGGAGCCGGTGGACGCCCTGTCCATGTCCACACACGTGGGCTACTTCGAAGCCGGGGAGCTGCTTCAGTACGGCGAACTGGAAGAGGTCTATCGCCACCCCAGGCAGGTCGAGGTGGGGGCCTATTTCAGCTATCCGACCATGAACATCATGGAGGCTGAAATCGTTCAGGATCAAGGCCGGACCCATCTCCGCGTCTCCGAGGCCATCAGCGTCGACGTGACCTCCTTTGCGGATGAGCTGAAGGAGCCGGAATACCTGGTGGGGGTCCGGGCCTACAACCTGCATACCCACACGGACAGAACCGACATGATCCCCTTTCAAGCGACCCTGGAGCTGTCCGAGGAACTAGGTTCGGACACCGAACTCCATTTCCAACACCAGGGGATGCGCTTTGTAATGCTCATGCAGGAAGTCGTCCGCTATCCGATGGGCACCACGGTGACGGTCTATATGGACCCTAACAGACTGTTCCTCTATTCGAAGACAACACGCGGCCTCGTTTTGAAAACCTTTCGCGAACAGTGAAGCCGGATTGCTTCAAGCCAGGACCAGGGTCCTGGAGTCACTGCAAACCCGGAAAGCGACCGGCAGGGTCGCTTTGAGACTGGAGGAGACCAATGGCCCGGATACAGCTCAAGAACATCTCCCACACCTATCACCTGCCCGATCTCCCGGACGAGGAAAAGGCCTACGCCGTTTCCAGTCTCGACATCTGCTGGGAGGACGGGACCTCCAATGCCCTGCTCGGTCCGTCCGGATGCGGCAAGACGACCATCCTGAATATTGTTTCCGGACTGCTTAAGCCCACTGCAGGCCAGGTCCTGGTGGACGATCAGGACGTGACCAGCCTTTCTCCCCGCCGGCGGCGCATCGCCCAGGTCTTTCAGTTCCCCGTGGTCTACGACAGCATGAATGTCTTTGACAATCTGGCCTTTCCCCTGCGCAATCAGGGCCTGCCGGAGCAAACCGTGCGCACAAAAGTGCAGGAAGTGGCTGAAGTCCTGGATCTGCAGGACTATCTGGCCAACCCTCCGGCCAAGCTCAACGCCGCAGAGAAGCAGAAAATATCCCTCGGCCGGGGAATCGTCCGGGAAGATACCGCCGCGGTCCTCCTGGACGAACCCCTGACCGTGATCGATCCCAAGCTCAAAGGCAACATGCGCCGGAAACTCCGACAGGTGCAGCGGGACCTGCAGAAAACCATGATCTACGTGACCCACGATCAGCACGAGGCCCTGACCTTTGCAGATGACGTGACCATCGTCAAGGACGGACGACTCGTGCAGAAGGGCTCTCCGGAAGAGCTCCACTCCGAGCCGGCCACCCCGTTCATCGGGTACTTCATCGGCAGCCCCGGCATGAACATCCTGGACTGTACGCTTCAGGGGGAAGAACTCCGCTTCCGGAATTTCAGCCTGAACCTCAGCCCGGAGTTCCTCTCCCGGATTCGAGTAAAGGACCACGACCTGCAACTGGGCATCAGGCCGGAGTTCATCCGGGTCAGTTTCGAGCCGGGAGAGAACACCGTCCCTTTCGAGGTTGCAGTCATCGAGAATACCGGGGCCTACTGGGTGGTGACCTATGTCAGGGAATCGTTGAGGATCAAGGCCCGGGTTCCGGAGTCCATGCGCGTTCAGGAGGGTCAAACCCATTACCTCGCCTTTCCTGAAGACAAGGTCAATCTTTTTCAGAACGAGCAACGCGTGATCTAAACTTTTCAGGTATACTTAAGCCCGTCGAGGTCA
>JAIPER010000173.1 GCA_021737115.1 Desulfohalobiaceae bacterium | reverse complement strand
TCCTTTTGCTGCTGAGTCTTATTACAGCAGCAAAAAAGTTTTTCCATTATCCGTGTTAATCCGTGTGATCCGTGGGCACAATTCTTTTTTCATGTGCTTGATTCGTAGCCCCCAATTATAAGCAAAGTAATAGCGGATGAGCATCAGATAACCCGCAACGCAATCTAAAACGGCAACTGTTCACTGGAATCAATGAGATAGGGCAGTGTCTTCCGATAATCTCCGCCGGCCTCCAGAACAAACTCCACCCGCCGGTTTAAGGCCCTGTTCTCTGGTGAATCATTCGGAACCAACGGTTTTGTATCACCATAGCCCACTGCTGAAAGCCGATCCAGGGAGAGCTGCTTGTTTCCGACATAATACTTTAAGACCGTAATCGCCCGCTGCACCGACAAATCCCAGTTCGTTCGGCCCTCCACCCCATAGGGAGTATTGTCTGTATGGCCTTCGATGCGCATATCAAAGGGCAGTGGCGAGACCAGGGCAGCTACTTTTTGCAGGACAGATCCCCCCCCCTTTTTCAGGCTGGTTGATCCCGGGGCAAACAAAATCTTTTCCTTGATCCGCAGCACGATCGCCCCCCGATCCGTGACCACTTCTATGTTCCTGTTCAGATCCAGCTTCTTTATCTTCATGAGGATCTGATTGTAGAGCCGCTGCACCATGTCATAGGGAATGACCCCCACACTGGGCAGGACCATATCGGTCTTGGTCTCGTTGACTGGTTCGCTTTTCATGACCCCGAAGGCCCCTTTCAGGGAACCCACGGCCTGGCGGAACTTGATCTTGTCCATCTCGGCCATGGAGAGCATGAGCACAAAGAAGGTCAAGAGCAGGGTGACCATGTCGCTGTAAGTGACCATCCAGGCCGGGGCTGATGGCCCGTTTTTCTTCTGGGTCTTTTTTCTTCTTCTCGCCATCTTCCCCTGACCTTCCTCCAGCCTCGATTATAGCCTTTAAGAAAAAGATTTGTATTTATGCCAGATAACAAGCTCTTATTCTTTGTCTTAACAAGCGAAAATCCAAAATCTAAAATTCTATATCAACCAATCACTGCTCATACTTGCGGATCAAATATTTTGAAATTATTTTTACTTCTTGAACACGCTCTGCCGGTCCTTGGGCTGGAGATAGGCATGCAGCTTCTGTTCCATGACCCTGGGGTTCTCACCGGCCAGAATGGAATTCATGCCTTCGACGATGAGTTCCTTTTTCAAGAGTTCATACTGGGATCTGGTCTTGAGTTTCCCGGACATGGGCAGAAAAAGGACATTGGCGGCAACAGAGCCGTAAAACGTGGTCAATAGAGCGATGGCCATGGCCGGTCCGATCGATGAAGGATCATCCATGGTCTGCAGCATCTGCACCAGACCGATCAACGTCCCGACCATGCCGATGGCCGGAGCGTAGATCCCCAGGGAAGCAAAAATCTCCGCGCCGCTTTCATGCCGTTCCCGGATATAGTCTATCTCCCGGATCATCATCCGCTCCAGGGCTTCCGGCTCATGCCCGTCCGCGGCCATCTGCAATCCCTTGACCAGAAAAGGGTCCTCGACTTTTTTGGCCATGGATTGCAGAGATAAAAGCCCTTCCTTCCTGGCCTTGCCGGCAAATTCCGTGAGTTGGCCGATAAGCTGGGTCGGAGGCTGTTCTTTGAAGAAAAATGTTTTTTGGGCTACGGAAAAGGCCCGGAAGACCTCTTTGAATGGATAGTGCACCAACAAGGCCCCGAAAGTCCCGCCTGCCACGATCATGATGGATTGCGGCTCGATAAAGACCATCAGGCCGCTGCCGCTCATAATCGCCAGCAGCATGAGTCCGAAGGCGGCCACGATACCCAGAATGGTTGATACATCCATAGACAGATCCTCCTCTGCGAAGGTTTTGCAAACAGCGTACCACTCAAGAACTTTCCATGTCTTCTGCGAAGGGGACAGGGCCGGGACAGGGATGTCCCGGCAAATGAGGGGAAGGACTGAAGACAAAAAAAAGGCCGGTCTGTTCGGACCGGCCCCTAAAAGCCATTTTTTTGACACTCACTGTGACCTGTCGGCCCTTTGGCCGAACAGGTCATAATGCCCTAAAGCAACTAACGCTTCAAATTGATGACTTCATTGAGCATCTCGTCGGTGGTGGTGATTGTCTTGGAGTTGGCCTGAAATGAACGCTGGGTGGTGATCATTTTCGTGAACTCCTCGGCGATGTCCACGGTGGACTGCTCCAGTGAGTTGGAATAGATCTTGCCGACTCCGGAGCCGGCCATGCCCACATCCGGGGGACCGGAATCCTTGGTGGCCGCAAAGAGGTTCTTCCCGACCTTGGCCAGTCCATTGTTATTGGAGAATTTCCCCAGGGCCAGCCGGGCCAGGTCCCGCGTCTGACCGTTAGAATAGGTCCCGGTGATGGTTCCTTCGGTGTCGACAGAGATGTCGCTGAGGCTTCCTGAAGCGTACCCGTCTGATTCCTGAGTCACCACCTTGGAGTCGGTGGCGTACTGGGTGATGTTCATGCCATAATTCATGGTCTGGGTGGTATCGGCTCCGTTCTCCCAGTCCAGATTTCCGGTAGGTATGGTCTCTACTGTCGGCCACTTGGCATCGGTCGGCGTGATGGTGGCCCCGTCATCAACTGCAATCTTTTCCAAAAATCCTTGCGCATCAAATTCAAAACTCCCGCTTCCGACTTCGACGACATCATCAGTTCCGTCGTTATCGGTATCTGCTGGTGTGCCAGAGCCATTATTTGCGACATCGTCAAGAGAGACCAGCTGATGAAAGTCCCATTTATTATCGTCTGTCTTGTTGAAATAGGTTGAGATCAAATGGGTCTTGCCCAGGGAGTCGTAGACTTCAGACGTAGTGGCGAAGTTGGAAGTTCCCGTCGGATCTTCCGGTACCCAAGTTCTCGTTTCGGCCTGGGCGTCCAGGTTCGTGGTCAGGGCAACTTCTGCAGAGGCCTGGGCCGGCACGGCTGTCCGGGTGTTGATCTGGATGTCGCCGGTCAGATCTGCAAAGTTCCCGTCTGCCTGACGTTCATAGCCCTGGATCACATACCCTTCCGGATTGGTCAGGTACCCATCCTGATCCAGGCGGAAGGTGCCGGCCCGGGTGAAGTTGTTGGCCTGGCTGTCCGGATTTCGTACCAGAAAAAAACCCGGGCCTTCTATGGCCAGATCGGTGTTGGAGCTTGTGCTCTCGATAGATCCCTGAGTGAAGATGTTGTCCACTTTGGACAGACTCGCTCCCCTGCCGATCTGGCTCGTTCCCCCGGTGCCGGTGACGTTGTCCGGGATCAAGTCGGCAAACAGAGTCCGGCTGGCTTTGAAGCCGGTCGTGTTCGTGTTGGCCAGGTTGTTCCCGATCACGCTCATGGCATTGGAAAAGGATTGAAGCCCTGAAATGCCGCTGTTCATTGCACCGCCTAAACCCATAATCGTTCCTCCTGTCAGCCCTGCCTCTGGCAGGCCTGACATATAAATATTAAATATTTATGAGAATAACTGCTATACTTTAACTCTTGGTTTGGTTTTATCTCAGATAACCAGCTCTTATACTTTGTCTTAACAATCGCAAATCCCTCCGGGGCGTAGGCCCCTACGGGCCGGAGGCCAAAATCCTATAGGTCTACTCAATTACTGCCGTCTTGTGTCGGATTATTGACTTTGGTAACCTCAGCCAGTTTGACCGGACCGTTGGTTGTCAGCAAGGTATTGTCGGAACCGGAAAAATCGACTCCGGTGATCCGGCTGGCAATTAGAGCCGTGCCCGTCGTCTCTGTGCCCTCAGCCGTGGTTCCGAGCACATCCAGGGAATAAGGTCCCTCCGGCAGATTTTGATCACCGCCGTCCCATTGCAGGAAATGGTCCCCGGACACCGGTTCATGGATTTCGATTCGGTCGACGATTTGACCATTCTCATTCCTGATGGCGACAACCGCATCTTGAACCTGATCCGCAAAGCGAACCCCCATTTCCACGGGACGCCCTTCGAATTGGAAGCCCTCGGACTCTGCAATCACTTCTTTGTCGATCATGGACAAAGCCGAGAGGCGCCCGAAGCCGTCCTGCATGGACTGCAGTCCCTGCAGGCTGTCATTGATGTTGTAGAGCTGCTCAAGAGAACTGTACTGGGCCAGCTGGGCGGTGAACTCCGTGGGGTCGCTCGGATTGAGCGGGTCCTGGTTTTCCAGCTGCGCGACCAGCAGATTCAAAAAATCCGACTTCCCTAAGGTCCCGCCGAGGGTGCCGCTTTTGGGCTTTGCTTCAGTACCTGCCGCCTGCAACGCATTCAGGCCTTCCATTTCCATTTCCTCCTGATCTTAAATCCTCAGGCTCAGGCCCTGTTTCTGGCCTGCCCCGGCCCGGTATTGCTCCGAGAGCCCGGCCCCAGTTTCTTCCTCAGCCGGACCAGCCTGCTCTTTCTTTCCGGCTGCATCCCAGATGTCTTGATCCTCAAACCGCGGTCGATCCTGATTTCCGGAATCAACGCTGACCTGAAGATTTGCCAGGGAAACCCCCTGATCCTCCAGGGACTGCTGCAAGGTCGGCAGGTGCTTCTCAAGAACACCCAAAACCTGTTGATTCTGGGAGTGAAGGTGAACGTTCAGACCTCCTTTGTCAGAAATCAGCCGGACTTTAACTTTCCCCAGCTCCGGCGGATGCATGTTGATGGTCATATTCCCCGAACCCTGCCGAGCGCCGGAGAAGAGACGGACAAAGACCTGACTGACGACCTTGTTCTCCATGGTCTGAAGGTTCCTGTCGAAAGCAGTGGTAAAAGAGGGCCGCATCGGCTGGGATTGATTGTCCGCTTTTTCCGAACCACCGGATCCTGGCTGCAGTTGCACAATCGAGTCCGGCACGGTCTGTTTGCTTTGCGGTTTGACCTGAGGGTCGCCGTTGCTTTGCAAAGAGAAAACATTTTCCGTCAGGTTAACATTCTTCAAATTACCCTGCTGGTCGAAAAGGCCGGTCAAGCCGAAATCATTTTTGCCAGGGCCGGCCTCGAGACTGTTCTTCGATTCCGCGGCCAGAGCATTCAGAAACTGTCTGAGCCTGGGATCTATTCCGGCCTCTTCACGTCTGGACATTTCGTTGGAACGGGCCTGAACTGAATCCAGGACGCGTTGCAACCGGTCCGGAAGGGACTGCTGCTTCCAAGCGAAATCCTGCTCTGGGAGAGAGGCCTCTAACCGGGTTTTGGCTGTTTTTCCCGGAGTCTCCCCGGCGATTTCCTGCATCAACGGCTTCACACCCGGGCTGGATTCCAGTAATTGCTGCACCTTTTCCAGAAGGGCTCCAAGTTTAGGCCGGCTTTCTTGCCCTGTTTTGGATACAGCGTTGCTTTGCAAGCCAAGCTTCTGAAAAAGGACATCCACCTTGGCTGCATCCCCCTCTTGAATCCGAGATATGGCGCTTTCAAAAGTTTCCAGCAAGTCCCGAACCGGAAGGGACTGCTGCTTCCCAGCGAAACCCTGCTCTCGGAGAGAGGCCTCTGACCGGGTTTTGGCTGTTTTTCCCGGAGTCTCCCCGGCGATTTCCTGCGTCCCCGGCTTCACCCCCGGGCTGGATTCCAGTAATTGCTGCACCTTTTCCAGAAGGGCTCCAAGTTTAAGCCGGCTTTCTTGGTCTGTTTTGGATACAGCGTTGCTTTGCAAGCCAAGCTTCTGGAAAAAGACATCCGCCTGGGCTGCATTTCCCTCTTGAATCCGAGATTGGGCGCTTTCAAAAGTTTTCAGCAAGCGCATCAGCCGACCCTGCAGGTCTGCTCCCTCCCTGCCTGCAGGAAAACCATTCCGGCCCCTTGCCTCTTTTTTATTCAGCTGAAAAAAAACCTCATTGTTTTTTAAAGGTCCATTTGCTTCCTGCATCAGATGCAAAACCCGGAACAACACATGCTCCATCGCCGCTGCTTCCTTCCCTGATCCCAAATCTTTTGCAGGTGTCTTGGAAAACTGGTTCGGTCCCAAATTGTCTGCAGACAAAAAATCCTCATTTATAGACTGCATGAGTTTTTGCAGGCTGTATTTTTCAGGACCTTTTTGTACACGGTTTGAATGGTCCGGGTTGAGCCCAGCCAGCAAAAACTGGAGAATGTCACTATTATCCACATCTTTGGAAGTCTCGGAGGCGAGCTCCGTTTTTATGGTTTGCGGCCAGCTCTGTCCCTTTCCGGCAGCCTGAGCCAGGGATTCCTTGAATGTATCCGGGTCAACCCCTTTACCCGGGAAAAGGGCCGCGCCCTGTTTTCCGGTTTTTAAACCCCCTTCCTGGGACCCGGGCGTGGACACCGGGCTCTTAACGCCTAAGAGATCTTGAGCTGAAAACATATTCTCGCCACCTTATCGATTTTGCCTGTCTCATCCTCAGCCGGCAACATGACCTGTTTAATTCTCTAAACGCCCCAGGGAGGTGCTGTATTCCACTGCCTTTTCTCTGTCCATATTATCCAGTATCTCACCGGCGTACTTATCCCGCATCAGGGAGAGGATCGACACGGCCAGGTCTTTTTTCATCGAGGCCAGAGAGACCGCGGCTCCGGCCGGATCCCGTTTTTGATAGATTCTGCTCAATTTTTTTACCTTGGCGTTTTCCCTTTCTGCCTTTTGTACCAGAAGTTCCTGCAGCTCTTCTCTGAGCGTTGTCAACCGCCTGAGTTTCTTATCGACCTCCTGCTGCAAGATCTTTAATTCATTTTCGCGCCTGTCCAGAAGTTGTTTCTGCTTATTGAATCTGCTGCGTTCCTCTTTGAGATCCGAAAGCACCCGACGCGCCTCCACGCCGATATCCCCGCACTCAAAGACCACCGTTGCATTTTCCGCAGCCCCTTTTCCCTCTGAAAACAATATAGAGATGCAGGCAACCAGCAACAGGCCCATGCACTTTTTCCTCCAGGACATCATTTCCTCACTCCATGACCAAGGACCGCAATCTCGTCCAGGAAAGTGTTCTCCAGGTGTCTCAGTTTTTCCCTTGCCTTTTCTTCTCTTTTCTCCTTGAGGAGTTCCAGAGCCCTTTTTTCCTGACTGGCCCGGACAAGGACCTGATTCTTCTGTTCGCCCTTTAGTTTCAAGGACCTGATTTTTTGCTCGAATTCCAAAATCTCCCGCTTTTTGGACGCGATGCACTCCTCGTAGAGCATGACCTCCGGGAGCAAAACCTCGTTTGTCTTGGCCTCCTGGAGCTCCATATGTAATCTCTGGGCCTCGTGTTCTTTTTGCTCTTTTTGGGCGGCGCAGGCTCTTTGTTCTTCAAGACAGAGCAAAAAGGATTTCCGGGCCTCGTTTTCGACCCTCTTCCGGTAATCGAGCACTGCTTGCAAGCGAAAAGGTCTCATCACGTCTCATCCTGAAAAAGGTTGTCCATCTCCTGCCTGGTCTGTTCCAGACTTGCTTTTTCCCTCAGATCCTGACGGAGAAATGCATTCACCGCTTCGATGTGTTTCAGGGCCTTGTCGATTCTGGGGTTGGCTCCCTGCTTATAGGCCCCGATATTGATCAGGTCTTCCTGCTCCGCGTACACGGCCAAAGTTTCCCTGATGCGCCCACTCATTTGTAAGTGATCCGGATCAACGAGCC
>JAIPER010000172.1 GCA_021737115.1 Desulfohalobiaceae bacterium | reverse complement strand
GCTGCAAAGGGGTCAGAAAGTAGCCCTGGCCGGACCCAACGGCTGTGGAAAGACCACTCTCTTGAAGATCATCATGGGTTCGCTCAGGCCTGGAAGCGGAAGCGTACAATTCGGATCAAAGGTCAAAACCGCTTTTTTCAGCCAGCAGGCCACAGACTTTCTTGTCAAGGAAAACAGCGTGCTCTCACAGATCAGACTCCTGGCCGATCCGGGGCTTCAAGACAGTGAACTCTACTCGGTCCTGGGTCTATTTATGCTTGGCCAGGAATTCTGGGACCAGAAAGTCGCCCGGCTCAGCGGGGGAGAAAAGAGTCGGCTCCTGTTGGCCTCTTTGTTCCTGGCCAGAGCCAACCTCCTGATCCTGGACGAGCCGACCAATCACCTGGATCTTGAATCCCGGGCCGCCCTGATCCAGGCCCTGAAGCGATATTCCGGAACCATTCTCTTCGTGGCCCACGACAGAAGTCTGCTCTCGGAAGTGGCCGAGGAGATCTGGTATTTGGGAGCAGAGGGGATAGAAGTCTTGTCTTCGGGATATGAGGAGTATGAGCGCAAGATGGCGGATCAGTCCCGGTCATCCTTTTCTTCCCTGTCCAGGACCGAGCAGCCACTCAAACGGGGCAGGGAAGAAAAAAGGCGCCAGGCCAGATCACGAAACTTGCGTTTTCAACGTCTCAAGCCCTTAAAGGACGAATACTCCGCCCTGGAGACCCAATTCGATGATCTTTTAGAGGAAATGGAAGCGGTGGAGCAGTCTTTGGCCGCCTCGCAAACCTACTCCGATCCTGAACTCCTGGAAAAGCTGAACAAAGAATACTCGGAGCACCAGCGCCGCAGCGAATCTCTCTTGCAACGGATGGAGACCATCGAAGAAAAAATACGAAGCATAGAAGATGGGTCCGCGGAAAAGGAATCCAGCTTGTAAAATCGAATGTTTTGCGGTAAAGTGTCTTATCCTTAAAAGAAAATGTATTGCTCCAAAGGATTTACAGTCCTTGTCGTATAAGGTTCACGGTTCCGGGTTCACTGTTTGAAGAGGAAGTAGTTAATGTCTGAATGAAAACGGTGATTGGACGTAAACTTACCCAGATACGAGGAACCATAAATTTTGAAACCGCAGTGTATTCCAATATATGAGGATTTCAAAATTTTGCAGTGACGAAGTAGATGGGTGAGTTTTCGTCCAAGCACGAGTTAAGAAAAAAACCGGAACCCAGCTTTTCGATCTTCGTTTCTCATCACAAGGGGGGAAGATGCCAGCCAAACAAACCAGAAGCCGGGATGCCGAAAAGACTCAGGCACCGGCCGAAAAACTTTTGCTCACCGGGAAGGATATTTCGGATCTGGGTGAAGAAGCCGAACTGTTGGTGGGCGGCAAAAACTACAACACCGCCCGCATCAGCCAGATCGAAGGGATCAAGTCTCCGCAGTTCAGGGCGGTTTCAGCGACCGCCTTCCATTTTTTACTGGATGAGGCCAGGGTGGACGGCGGCCTGATAAAAAAGACGGTGGACAAGGAGTATGAAAAGATCAACTGGGGCGGGGCCGAGGCCAACGCCGACCCTGATTTTTTAAAGAATATCGTCCGCAGCCTCGGCCGCTTCCTCCAGGAAAAACAAGGAGCCGGTCCGGACGCCAGCCGGGTCTCCCTCCGGGAGTTCATCAACCGGACCGTTTCGGGATTCGCCGATTCCAGGGAAGATATCGACCAACTCCGCAAACGCTCGGTCCTGATCCAGACGGCCATTATGTCCGTCCCCCTGCCGGACAAGATAGGCGAGGCGGTGGCCGAGGCCTACCGCTCGATCTGCCGGGAAGTCGGAGCCGATCAGGTCCAGGTGGCGGTCCGTTCTTCCGCTGCCGGGGAAGACAGCCGGAAAAAAGCCTTTGCCGGCCTGCAGGATACCTACCTGAACATCACCAGTGCTAAGGATTGCGTGCTGGCCTACCAGTGGGACTGCGCCTCCGCCTATAACCTGCGCTCCATGACCTATAGGAGGGAATCGATCCGGGACGCCGCGGCTCAGGCGGACCAGACCGGGGACCCGGGTCTGGTCGAAGAGGCCAAAAGGGAATGGGGGATTGAAAACACTTCCCTGTCGGTCTGCATCATGCGCATGATTGACCCGGTGATTTCCGGAACCGCCTTCAGTGCGGACACCGCCACCGGCTGCCGGGGACGGGGGGACAACGATCTGGTCTCCATGGATTCGAGTTACGGGCTGGGAGAGGCGGTTGTTTCCGGGCTGGTCACGCCTGACAAATGCTATTGTTTTCAGCGGGATGACGGGCAGGATGTGGTTATCCGCCAGATGGGGGTCAAAGACAAGGAGATCGTCTATGACCAGGAAAAAGGCGGTACCCGGGTGATTTCCGTGCCCGAGGAAAAGCAGTACCGCTGGTCCCTGTCCCTTGACCAGGCCGGGGAGGTCGCCCGGGGGGTCCGGGCCATCAGCCGGGCCTATTCCGGTATCATCATGGACACGGAATTCTGTATCGACCAGTGGGGCGACCTCTGGTTTGTCCAGGCCAGACCCGAGACCAGGTGGAACGTGGATTTTGAGCAGCATCCCCAAACCATCTTCATGCGCAGGCAGGAACTCGATCCCGCATATATGAATCGAGCCGAGATCATCCTGGAAGGCAACGGCGCCTCCAGGGGGGCCGGCAGTGGCAGGATCAAATTCCTGCGCTCCGCCCTGGAGCTGAACAAGATCGAAAAAGGGGACATCCTGGCCGCTGAACGAACAGACCCGGACATGGTCCCGGGGATGCGCATTGCTTCGGCAGTTTTGGCCAGCGCCGGAGGGGACACGAGCCACGCCGCGATCACCTCGCGGGAACTCGGCATCCCCTCGGTCATCGGGATCAACAAGACGGAAGTCCTCCGGGCTTTAGACGGTCAGGAGGCCACGGTGGACGGATCCAGCGGAAGGGTCTACCGGGGAATCCGTCCCTTGATCGATGTCGGCGGGGAAATCGATGTGGGCCGGCTCCCCGCAACCAGGACCAAAGTGGGACTGATCCTGGCCGATGTGGGCCAGGCCATGTTTCTGTCCAGACTCAGGCAATCCCCTGATTTCGAAGTCGGGCTGCTGCGGGCGGAGTTCATGCTCGGGAACATCGGGGTCCATCCCCTGGCCCTGCATGCCTATGACCGGGGAACCCTCTCCCAGGACATCAGGGAAAAGCTGATGGAGCTGGAAAACGAACTGACCAAACAGATCAGGGAGCAGCTTGCCTTCGGGATCCTGACCTTTGATCTGAACCTGCGCAAATACGTCGGGATCATTTCCGGACTCGATTCCGAGATGGAACACCTCCAGGAAGAAGCCAGGGTCCGGGACAAAAAAGAAGCCCAGAGCCTGAAAAAAAGACTCAGGGAGCTGGAGCGCAGGCTTGACGGCCTCCTGGAAAAAGCCACCCAACGCCTGGACGTCCTGAAGACCTCTACTGATCTCGGCGAACACATCGCCCAGGTCATGGGCTATAAGGACCTCCTGGTCCAACTCAATGATCTGGACCCGGAAGAACGGCAGAAACGACATGAGATTGAGGACCAGATTGCCATCCTCAAAGAACGCTCCATCGAACACCCCGAAGTCCGTCTGGTCCTGGAACGAATCCACAAGCTTCGCCATGAAGTGTCCCAGAAAATCGGCCTGAACCAGACCATGGACGAGGTCAGGCAACTGCCGGAAAAGATCCGGGAGATCATCCTGCAAAAAGGATACCGCAGCGGTCGTGAACTCTACATCCAGGGCCTGGCCCAGGGATTGGCCCTCTTTGCCATGGCTTTCTCCGGGCGGGAGGTCATTTACCGGACAACCGACTTCAAAAGCAATGAATACCGCAATCTCGTGGGTGGAATGCTCTTTGAGATCCATGAGGACAATCCCATGCTTGGGTATCGAGGCGTCTCCCGCAACCTGCACGACTGGGAACTCCGGGCCTTCAAACTGGCCCGAAACAGCCTCGGGGGCCGGAACCTGCACCTCATGCTTCCCTTTGTCCGCACCCTGGAGGAGGCCAGGAGCATGAAAGGCTACCTCTCCGAGGTCCACAACCTGCGCAGCCAGGAAGACGGCCTGAAGATCATCCAGATGTCCGAGATCCCGAGCAACGCCATCCTGGCCAAGGAGTTCATCGAGGAGTTCGACGGCTTTTCCATAGGATCCAACGACATGACCCAGCTGGTCCTGGGAACGGACCGGGACAATCCCCGCTTGCAGAACGTGTATGACGAAGAGGACCCGGCCGTGGTCTGGGCGATCCTGGTGACCATCTTCACCGGCCAGAAGCTGGGGAAAAAGGTGGGGTTTTGCGGCCAGGGCGTCTCCAACAGCAAAATCATCCGGGGGCTGGTCTGCATTGCCGGCATTATCTCCGCTTCCGTCGTCCCGGACACCTATGCCCAGACCAAAGAAGACATCCATGCGCTGGAGTTGGAAAACATCCCGGTCTCAAAACTCGGTTCCTGGCTCAAGGAGCAACACCTGCAGCGCTTGATTGACAAGCTGAAAATGAACCACTACGGGCACATCCTGAAACAAGGCTCCTCCCCGGAAGCACTCCAGGAGTGGTATACCGGGGAAATCGGCAGACTGCACGCCCAGATCAAGGCCAGTGTCGGCACCTCCAGTGAAGATTTCTACCGGCAGGAACTGGAGAACTTCCGGTGCAGGCTTCACAAGTCCATGATCTATGCCAACTGGGACTGGGAGACAACCATCCGGGACGCCCTTAACCAGGCCGGATTTTCCGATTTTGAAGAACAGGCCGCGGCCTTGAAAAAGCAAAGGGAACACCTTGAAGCAGAAAACGTCATCCCCGGTTCCTGACCTGAAAGTGCTGCGCAGGCTCATGGTGGAAGGCCTCCGGCCCAAAGGGATCGACGACCCGGCGGTCCTGCAGGCCATGGGCAAGGTCAAAAGACATCTTTTCGTGGAAGAAGCCCTGCAGCCCCAGGCTTACTCCGACAACGCCCTGCCCATCGGCTACGGCCAGACCATCTCCCGTCCCTCCCGAGTGGCCGGAATGACGGTGGCCCTCCAGGTTCAACCCGGCATGCGGATTCTGGAAATCGGCACCGGATCAGGGTACCAGGCCGCAGTCCTGGCTGAAATGGGGGCCCGGGTCTTCACGGTTGAACGGATCAAGCCCCTGTATTTAGGCGCCCTTGACCGGATGGTCCGTCTCCGGTATTTCCAGGTCAAGGTCAAGCTGAGCGACGGAACCATGGGGTGGCCGGAAAAAGGACCTTTCGACCGCATCCTGGTCACGGCCGGAGGGCCCGACATTCCTGCCCCACTCCTTAATCAGCTAAATGAGGGCGGGGTCATGATCATCCCGGTGGGCCAAAAGAAGAGAGAGCAGGGACTGACCAGGATCCGCAGGCAGGAGGGGAAATGGTTCAGACAGAACCTGGGCCGGGCCAGCTTTGTCGATCTGGTGGGCAGCCACGGCTGGAAAACCGGTCGGTCCAAGCCCGACTGAGGATAACAAGGGAGCTCTTATACTGATCCAACTTAGCTTTTTGTGAAATTTGGGCCTGGAGGCTCGGGATCGCATGTCTTTGTTGTAAAAACCAAAATTGGATCAGTATGACTCAGGTGGGAGTTTCATTTTAACCAAACCAACCGTGACCTGGAACCTTTTGGGTTGCGGGCGAAGCCAGCTTTGCTAAAACTATCAAGACAGGAACAGAAGTACGAAGTCTGAATTTATGCCCAGAAAATCGACATATCTCTTTGAAATTTTATTGTTTGTATGCTTCCTCTCGCTCCCGTCTCAAATCCAGGCCGGAACAATTTATTACTTCGAAGACAAGGACGGTGTTCTCCACTTCACCGACATGCCCACTGCCGACCATCGGCCCTTCTTGACTTTTGACCCGGATCACCATACAGACCGGGAAGAGATCCTGGCCCTGGTTCGCGAGTCAAGCCGCAGACACGCTCTGGACCCGAAGCTGGTCCAGGCCGTTCTGGCAGTGGAGTCAAACTACGATCCGCAGGCCAGATCCCAAAAAGGGGCCGAGGGGCTCATGCAGATCATGCCTGCCACGCAGAAGGAACTGGGACTCATTGATCCCTATGATCCAGCGGCGAATATCGAGGCCGGGGTCCGCTATCTGAAAATGATGCTCGACAGGCACCAGAGCCTCGAACTGGCTCTGGCCGCTTACAATGCCGGTCCGGGTCGGGTTGAACAATACCAGGGGGTGCCCCCCTTTCCGGAAACCAGGAGATATATCAAAAAAGTCCTCCGCCTTTACAATCGCAGTCCATAACACTAGGAAAATCCATGTTCAACATTGCCAATAACGTGACTCTGGCCCGTATTCTAGCGATCCCGGTTCTGGTCCTGCTCATGTATTTCCCGAACAAACTGACCTCTCTTGTGGCCATGCTCTTTTTCATACTGGCCTCGCTGACCGACCTCTTTGACGGCTTTCTGGCCAGGAAATACAACATCGTTACCAGTCTCGGCAAATTCCTGGACCCCCTGGCCGACAAGCTCCTGGTCATAAGCGCTTTGATCATGCTGGTCCACTCAGGCTGGCTCCAGGCCTGGATCGTGATCATCATCGTCGGACGGGAAACCATGGTCACCGGCTTACGGGCCATAGCCGCAGAAAAGGGCCAGGTGATCGCTGCGGACAAGTATGGAAAATTTAAAACCATCCTTCAGGTCGTGGCCATTTGCCCCTTGATTCTGCACTACACCTGGTGGGGCTTTGATCCCACCCCCCTCGGCAACGGACTGATCCTGATCGCCCTGATCCTGACCGTCTTTTCCGGAGGAAACTACATGTACAGATTTTTTTCCCAGGTCAGCCCTGCCTCGGGCAGTGCTGACAAATAATTGTTTAATTCTATGAGGACAATTTAAATACGCTGTAATGGTATTGACGTTGAATTCCACCACTGCCAGTTTTATCGAGGAAGGAAACTTTAGTTTGAGTCACTGGCACTCTCTTTACGAACCGGGCAACAGAGTTCTCTTGCGCGCCCTCGCTGGGAGGTTCTCAGGTTTTCTTAGGCTCGCGAAATGGGGGAAACCGGACCGCGTCAACGGCTTCAAACCATAAGACTGCAGAAGATTTTCGTTCATGCAACATCAAAGTTTGTAGCAGAGCCTAAGAGTCCGGAGGGGGCAGGGATCCCCCGTGAGCGAGCCTTAGAAAGCCGAGAGCCGGAAGCGTTTAAGCGCAAGAGAGCTCTGTGACCGGTTCGCATGCTTTTAGGCGCTTATCCTTGAACCAATGTCATAAAAAACAAGAAAATGTGTTGCCCCTAAGGAGTTACAGTCCTTGTCGTATAGGGTTCACGGTTTGAAGAGGAAGAAGTTAAGAAAAATACTGGATAGGGCAGAGGTCTTTTTCTTAACCGTGAACCGTGAACTCTCCGAGGCGTAGGCTCGCTCTCTACGAGCCCAGCGGCTCCCGGAATGAATTTTGCAAATGCCTCGATTTGACAAAAAATTTCTTTGGTCAACGATCAGGTGTAAAAAAACTACCAAAAATAAGGTCAAATTAGCTATAAAATCATGCGAATTTTCGGCTTTTGGACAGG
>JAIPER010000171.1 GCA_021737115.1 Desulfohalobiaceae bacterium | reverse complement strand
AGGAACACTACCATATACAACGTATCGCCTCTCTGATCGAAAAGGTCTATACTGATCCAACTTAACCAAAAAGCATGACCACTCGACCAGCAATCATCGTCAACGCCATTCCCCTGACCCAGGTGCAGACCGGAATCGGACGCTATTTGCGCTGTCTGTATACAGAGATTCTCCGGAATCATCAGGACCGCTTCCAGATTTCCTTTTTTGACGGGAAAAGACTTCGTCCCGAGCTTCCCCGGACCAGCAGTCCGGAATACTGGTCTCTTTTGGCCCGCTGCTTCTGGAAACTGCCGCCGCAGGCGGCCTTAAACGTTCGCAGAGTTCTCCAGTACAGGCGGGAAAAGACCTTTCACAAGCTGTCCAAAGGCTTCGACCTCTATCATGAAGCCGCCTTTTTCCCTTTTCAGTCGCCTCCAGACCTCAAGACACTTTTCACGGTGCATGATCTGTCCTTGCTGCGCCACCCGGAATACCACCCCAAAGAGAGGGTCTGCTTCAACAGGGCCTACTTTGAAACCCGTTGCGCCCTGGTGGATCACTTCCTCTGCGTCTCCGCCTTTACCAAAACCGAACTCCAGGACCTTTTATCAATACCCGAAGACAGGATCAGCCTGACCACCTTAGCCCCTGATCCTTCTGCTTTTTATCCAAGAAGTACGGATCGGATTCATCGATTCAAGAAGCGATACGCCCTTCCGGATTCGTATTTCTGTTCCGTGGGCAGCGGAGATCCACGCAAGAACACCAGGCTCATCCCCGAGGCCCTGCAACAGGCAGGCCTGAATATCCCATGTGTCTGCACCGGCTGGTCCGGCTGGAAAAAATCCTCACAGGACCCGTTAATGATCCATCTCGGCTATCTCCAGGACGAGGAACTGGCCTGCCTCTATTCCGGCAGCCTGGGCCTGATTTTCCCCAGCCGCTACGAAGGCTTCGGCCTGCCAGTGCTGGAAGCCATGGCCTGCGGCTGCCCGGTGGTAACCACGAGAATGGCCAGTCTGCCTGAAGTGGCTGGAGAGGCTGCCCTTTACATCAACGACCCCACGGATCATGGGGGGCTTGCTTTCCTGCTACATGAACTGGCCTCCAGTCCGGAAAAAAGACGGGCCGTGAAGGAGCGGGGTCTGGCCAGGGCGGCCCGGTTTTCCTGGAAGCACACCGCCAGGATGACGGGCCAGGCTTTTCAGCGGATGTTGGATCATGAATGAAAGGCCTCTTATACTTCCGCTCGTCATAAATTGAGGTTCTTATTATTCGAAAATCTTGAATGCTTGACAATCAATTGACGACCGAGTAATTCAGCGATTTGTTCAGATTTGAACATTGGCAACGGGCCACTTGCCCCTGAAAAGGGCGAAGCGTGTCGATGAGAGGTGTTGAGGCGGTAAGGTGGTGAGCTGATAAAGGAAATAAGCAGATGGAACAGGAAACTCATTTCAGCTTTCAAGATCATCATGTCTGGCAAAAGGCTGTTGATTTTGCCGTAAAAAAGATTTCATAAGTCTCCATCAGCATATCGGCTCAACAGCTTACCAGCTAATCATCTTAACTGCTCATCATCACCAGCTTAATCCCTCAACACCTGAATACCTATTTTCTTACCACCTCAACACCTTACCAGCTGACCAACTGACCAGCTGACCAGCTCACAATGAACGACCGCATCCGCTACCATATCCTAAAGAAGGTCCAGGATAATCCAAAAATCACCCAACGTGAGCTGGCCCAGAGCCTGGGGATCAGTTTGGGTAAGATCAATTACTGCCTGCACGCCCTGATCTCCGAAGGGCTGGTCAAGGCCGACAATTATTCCAAGAGCCAAAACAAGCCCGCTTATCTCTACTCCCTGACCCATAGAGGTCTCGAGGAAAAGCTTCGGGTCAGCAAGCGCTTTTTGCAGGTCAAGCTCAAGGAGTACGACCTCATCCGTCAGGAAATCGAAGAATTGAGAAAGGAAATTTGTCCCGGGATAGTGTGTGGAATTCAGGAGTAGCCATTGGAGATCTGAGGTTTATCGAAAAGATCAAGAAGAGATTGGGGGTATTCGTTTCGCGTCCTGAACAACGTCAACATACACTTAACACCTCAACAGCTTAACAACTTATCAACTTATCAACTTATTTATAGCTCAACAGCTTATCAGCTTTTTTTCTCCATGAGCCCTGCGCTCTGCGCTTCAGCCGGCAGACACAAAGCTTTTAACCTCTATTACATCATTTTTTTGCATAGCCTGCCAGAGATCGTATTGGGCCTGCTGCAGGATCCAGCTTTCCGCGCTTCCGCCAAAAGCCTTGGAAAGCCGGATAGCCATTTCCGGGGCAATACCATAACGGCCATTGAGCACTGCAAAAAGCGTTTTTCGAGATACGCCGAGACCCTGGCCGCTTCGGTGATTGATAAACCAAGCGGTTCTATGCACAATTCACGAATTGTTTCTCCTGGATGGGGGGATTATACATCACCATAAAATATTTCTCACTTAGTAATAATCGAGATAATTGACGTCAAAAACATGCTAACGAGACCAAAGTGTAACCTGGTAATGGTCAGGTGTCAACACAGGAAATTCGAAAACTTCATATTTGCTTGTCCATGCCCTACCCCGCAAAGCTAAATTCTTCACTTGGCGAACTTGGCGCCTTGAGTGAGTCTGCGAACGGGTGGTTAACTATTCTTTTTACTAAAGTGGGTCACCCATTAAAAGGCCATTTGTCAAGAGACAACCCCCCCTTGGGCTAGAGAAAAAGGATTTTTTCCCTTGCTAAGGTAAGCGGCGTGTGTGCTCTGCTCCGATTCACCGTTCTTTGACCGTTCCTGAGACTTCTCTTTTTGAAGTGTCAGCCATGCAATGCTGCATCAGTCACCCATTCAGACAAACAGAATATCTTTTGGATAAGTTAGACCATCTTTTCAGATGAATATGAGGGCTGGTGGATTGTCTGGTTGGTGAATTTTCGTGGTGTTAATTCTCTTGATGAAACTGTTGAGGTGATCGTTCGTGCGACAAAAAAGAAAACTTCTAAAATGAAGGAAAAGCGTGTGCCGCCAAAGGAACTGCGAAGAACGATCATCCATGACGATTTAATCGCACCGGCAGTTTCTGAAGATGATTGGGATGTATTGCAATGATATTGCTCGACACCCACATCTGGGTTCGTTGGTTGATTTCAGAAAAAAATTGGAGCAAAACTGGTTGAACTCATTGAATATTCTGAGAATGTCTGCGTACCTTCCATCAGTTGTTGGGAAATTGTAATGCTTGCCAAGCGCGGTCGTTTAGAACTTCCAATCCCTGCACAACAATGGATAGAGGTGGCCCTTTCAAAAACAGAAACAACCTGTTTACCTTTGGATCAGCAAATTGCTGTCCTATCTGCAAATCTTCCAGACCATCACCGGGACCCTGCCGATAGGATTATTATAGCTACCGCCATCACATACGAAGCTCAGTTAATTTCTTTCGATAAGCAGTTCAAAAAATTTGAAGTCCAAAAGCGGGCTTTTTTGGAGAACAATTTCTATTATTTCAGATACTAAGGTGGGTAAGACCCCAATCCGTTACTTAGACCCCTGCCACAACGCAGCCTTGCAAATCAATGAGCAGCAGGTTAGTTTCAAACCAGGTATAAGCTATCTGTATGCAAGGCCTTAGGGATTTTCAGGAGCTGCTATGATTATTGAGTACTGCCAAAAGGCAATAGAAAAAGCAGAATATAAAACATTATCTGATGGGACATGGTTTGGTGAGATTCCTGGATTTGAAGGTGTCTGGGCTAATGGGGAAAGCGTAGAAATCTGTCGTCGGGATTTACTATCTGTTCTTGAAGAATGGCTTCTGCTCAAAGTGCGAGATGGTGATCCTATTCCTGATGTCGATGGGATGAAAATTGAAATCCGAAAGGTTGCAGCAGCTTAACGTAATGCCGATTTCCCGCCGAGATTTGATCAAAAAGCTCAAGAAGTTCGATTTCAGCGGCCCTTTTTCGGGTGGTCGTCATCAATTCATGGTTAAAGGAACACTGAAGGTTCGAATTCCTAATCCTCATAAATCCCAAGATATCTCTGATGCCCTCCTTAATGAAATCCTGCGGCACGCCGGAATAACTCGCTCAGAATTTGAAAAAAGCTAAATTGTAGCATATAAAAATCTTTCAGGGTCAGACCCCCAAAAGCACAGATTCAGTTGCCGGAGAAATCCTCAGCGGTTGAATCTTTTTTTAGCCGTGAACCATAAACCGTGAACCTCTTCAACCTCTCGATCAATCTGCCTGCCCCGTGAAAATCACGAAGTGAAGGTGAAGCCATTTCACTGGGGTGTGATCTGCCTGCCTTGTGAAACAGACAGAGTCGCAGCTGAAAGCGGGTTTCACTGGGTGGGCCAAAAAACTTACATGATCAGCCCGGCAAGAACCTCATTTCCTTCGTCATAACAAAGAAGAGGAGTATCCCATGGAAATATCTTTAAATGCAAAAATGCACCAATGGATCAACGAAAAAATTGAGTCAGGTCTCTATAATAATCCGAGCGAAATAATTCTTGAAGGCTTAAGACTGCTCAGGATTCAGGAAGAGCAACGTCTTGCCATGACCGAGGACTTAAGAAGAGAAGTGATGATTGGCTTGAAACAACTTGATGCAGAGCGATCGATGCCTTTTGACCCGGAGACAGTAAAAAACATAAAAGACACTGGACGGGTTCGGTCCAACTCATGAGCAAGACCCGTCAACTCATCATATCAGAGCAGGCTCGTGATGACCTTATTGATATTTGGCAATACATTGCTTTGGATTCAATTGAAAGTGCAGATGGGTTTGTGGATTTTGTGTATGAAAAGTGTAGTGAGTTAGCTGTATTTCCTGAAATGGGCAGAAAACGAGACGATTTGATTCCGGGAATACGATCTATGCCTGTCAAAAGATATGTCATTTTTTATCGGATCAGGGAGGATTGTGTTGAAATTTCCCGTGTACTGAGTGCATACAGAGACTTAAATTCAATTTTTTGACGTTTGACGGAAGGGAATTATACCTGTGTCAATCTGCCAGCCCTGAATCTCTGCCTCCTTCAACCGGGGTGTGATCTGTTTGCCCTGTTGAAGATGCGGCTGCAAAAAATCCTTTTGCAGCCGCCAGTGGTCAGAAGTCAGTGGTCAGCCCTGCCTCTGGCCGCAGACGCCCAGTTTGATCGAAAAAGTAACTTTTTGTCATCCCCTCCGTCATTCCGGCGGAGGCCGGAATCCAGTCTGAAAACGCAAGAGCTGGACCCCGGCCTCCGCCGGGGTGACGGACAAAGAAAAATCAAGTTTCATACGAGAGGTCAGTAAATCCAAAGAATTACAGAAACAAAAAGTCGCTTGAAGCGTTCACTCAAGACTTTTTGCAGATGCGTCTGCTGAACCTTCTTCTGTTCAACAGGGGCGGGCAAAACCTCTTCGCCTTCGCGCCTTTGCGGTGAAAAAAGAAGTGTGAATTAACCGCTAAGTCGCCAAGGACGCCAGGGTAAGAAGAAGGACAAGATGTTCTTTTTTTGCCCTGCTGGGTGAACAGCAGGCCAAAAGGCTTCCAGCCTGCGGCAATCTGAATATCACGAAGTGATGGCAAGTTTGAGCTTTACGGTATGGCCATGGATGAGCACGCCACGGCGTGCTTGTCCATGCCCTACCCCGCAAAGCTAAATTCTTGACTTGGCGAACTTGGCGCCTTGAGTGAGTCTGCGAACGGGCGGTTAACCATTTTTTTTCTAAAGTGGGTCACCCATTAAAAGGCCCTTTGTCAAGAGACAAACCTCCCCAGAGAAAGAATAGCTCGTGTAACCGGAGGATTTGCCTGTGTAGAATTTTGGATTCAGGTGCAGCAGCATGGGCATGTTTGAGGTACAGCCCTTTACCCGAAAAGAAGCTTTGCTCCGGGTGATCAAGGCGCGAGTTCAAACGCCGAGCACCCTTTGCAATTGTCGGTGATTCCTCTTGGCAAGACATTTGACAAGGGTTATTAATTATAGCAAAAAGATTCGTTTGGAGCAAATCTTTTGCCTGGAAAGGGTGATGATTCAGCCGAGAAATCCCGTTCAGGCCTTTTGGGACTGGTTTTCAGACCTTCCAGTTCTGCACCGGAAGTTTCTGGCCCATCTATTCTGGGTCTGCACCGGAGAAGACACTGCAGATCTGATCATGGATCCGGAGGAATCCCTCGCAAAATTCGGTCATTATCTGCAACGACAGGACTTTCCGTTGCGCATGCTCAGCCGCATGGTCATTGTCCGGGGAATGGTCACCTTTATTCTCGACAACCGCGAGTCCTTCGAGAACAGACACCTCTGGCCGGGATACCGGCAAGGGGGGAACATCTCCTTTTTGTCCGAGGCCCAATGGAACAAACACCTTCGTAGCTGGAGAGTGCTTTTGACAAAAGAACTCTCCGATGCTTCCCTGAGCTACTGGGCCAGGATGGTCACATCATAATTGAATTTGAGGGCGGTATGTTGTTTTGTAGTAAAATGCTTTTCCGGAATGGTCTTTGGACGATTTTGGGCCTTGCCCTCGGGGTCTTTCTGGGGGTTTCCCTTGTGCTTGATAGCCGGGTCTCCCGGGCCGCGTCAAAACCGGAAGTGCCCGAGAGTCTGACGATGGTGGAATCGGTGCGGTATGGCTTGAATAACAACCCCAATATCCGGGCCGCCGAGTTCGAGATCAAAAAGTCCGCATCAGACATCGGTCAGGCCAGAAGCCAGTTTCTTCCTCGGTTGACTTCGAGCGGGGAAATCCAGAAACTGGAGAGCATCACGGCCGAAGGCCCGACCCAGGAGGAGGCCATCAGTCAGAATTTTTCCTCTGTGGCTATTCAGGTCGTACAGCCCCTGTTCGCCGGTCTGTCCAATCTGAACAGTTATCAAAAGGCCAAAATGCAGAAAGAGTTGAGCCGTCAGGAGAAGGACCGCAGAGAACTGCAGTTGATACTGGATATCCAGACCAATTTTTTGAAGCTCTTAAAGGCCAGAGAGGATGTCGAGACCCTGGCCAAAACCGTGAGAAGGCTTGAAGTCAACGTCGAGTCGGCCCAGGCCTATCAGCGCCAGGAACTGGTCCCCTACTATCAGGTCTTGCAGGCCGAGGTCGAGTTGGCCGATGCCCAACAGGAATTGAGTCAGGCCCGAAACAGCGTGGCCAAATTGGGATTCACCCTGAACAGTCTGCTTAATATTCCGGTGAGTTCCGATACCAGGTATCAAGGCCGGCTGGCCGATTTTGAAAGGGATTTTTCCTACTCCTGCGAGCAGGCTCTGAGCCGGGCTCTGAAGAAACGTCCGGAAATGCAGTCGGCCAGGCTTCAGGTGGACATCGCCCTGGAGCAGATGGATGTCGAACGGGGTAAGTTCTTCCCCCGCCTCGATCTGGTGGGGGGGTACACGATCACCGACCGGGACTTTTCAGAAACCGGCACCAATATTTTCGGAGAAGCAGTGGAGCGGGACCAGTATAATGAGTACTGGAGCGTGGGCATCCGCCTCAACTGGGATCTCTTTTCCGGAGGCAGCAAGATCTACCAGTATCAGAAGATAGGACACGAGTTGCGGCAGATGCGGAGCAAGGTCCAGGACATTGAAAACCAGA
>JAIPER010000170.1 GCA_021737115.1 Desulfohalobiaceae bacterium | reverse complement strand
TCTATGCTATGAGCCATAAAAAATGGTTTCCTCCTTTCGATGAAAACCATAAAATATCGCAAAGCTCGTGTTAGGTGAGGATTAGCAAAGTGTCCCCGGAAGAAGACCCGACTCTTTTGAGATTCTTATAATTATCATTCCTAGGAAAGTTTTATACAAGACCCTGTTAATTTGCAATAAATATAATATTTAAGGATACTACGTATGTTATTAATATTCTGAAGGAATATAATGTTCGATTTGTTGTTGTAGGGGGGCATGCCCTTTTATAATATCCTCGTTTTCTCAGGCTGTATTTCATTGATACGTTCATGAAGGCCAGCGGTCTGGTTTCAGGTGAAGGAGAAACAGGTCAACCGGCCAACAAAGAATATCGTCAACCATGAGCTTCTCGCTTCCTCTATACAAGAATAAGGTCTGTGCTTCCGGGTAGTCGCTCTTAAATGTTTTAAGCGATCTCAAGCTCTTGGGATGAATTTGTTCCGTGTTTTTGACTTCTATGGCGTAAAACCCTTGCTCTCCGTACAATACAAAGTCCACCTCGGATCCACCGCGGGTCCGCCAGAAATAACAATCCATCTGTCCATCCGAGTAATCGCACCAGGCTCTCAGATGCTGGAACACAAGTCCTTCCAGGGCCATTCCACCTATTTCATCAGGGCTGTCAAGCGGGCCTTTGGGCCGTAAGTGCCGGTAAACCCCTGCATCAAACACATAGAATTTCGGCTGCATTGTCATGGCCCGTTTTGCACGTCTGGTAAACACTGGCAGTTTATATCCCAGCAACAGATCTTCAATAATCGATAGATAGTTGTCGACAACTTTTCGTTTAACCTGGCATTCTCGGGCAATATTGCTGACGTTTAATACACTGCCATGCGAAAAGCTTATGACTTCCAAAAAGCGTGCGAAGGCTCCGATATTTCTTACCAAACCCTCTTCCTTGACCTCCTCTTTCATGTACAGGGCAATGTAGGCTTCCAGTGCCTTGTCAGGAGCATTTGCTGAAACAATCAATGGAATCAGTCCATTTTTTAGCGATGTCTCAAGCGAGAAATCTTTGCCCAATTCAGCAGCCATAAATGGATGAAAATGTGTTAAGAGGGCACGGCCGGCTAACAAGTTTACACCGCCACGGCGCAATTTTCGGGCACTGGATCCTGTCAGGATAAATTGATGTGTTGTATAGTTCTCGATCAAACCATGAATGCTATCCAGCATTGCAGGCACTTTTTGTATTTCATCAATAACGTAGCGTTTTGTCTGTGGATTCGCCTTGACAATCTCCTTGATCCGCTCAGGATGCGCAACATGGTTTCGAAATATTTTATCATCCAATAGATCAACCACATAGGCATCTGGAAATGTTTTTTGAAGCCAGGTGGTCTTGCCTGTACCTCTGGGACCAAAAATAAAAAGGCTGTCCTTGGGGGCGCAAAAAAAACGTTCTGTAAATTCTTTCATCGTCAATCTGTTTAGTCAAATTTTTTACCTGCAAAGCAAATTTTGAGTCACAATTATACCCTTTCAAGATAAAAATTGCAAGCTGTGCAATTAGCCTTTAGCGCATAGCCGTTAGCAAGAGAGGGGAAACAAGAGCTTTTGAGAACCCGAAGCAGTATTTAAGGGTCTTGAACAGCCCGACAGTCTGATGCAAAAGCTAACAGCTAATGCGAACAGCTAACCGCACAGATTCAAAAATTATACCGATATCAGGTTTGAGCCCTGGGACTTTCGGTCCCAGGGCTCAAACCGGATATCAGAAGATGATCGACGCCCCGGCCGCAACCAGAAAGACAAAGACCACGGTCTTGAAGGGCCGTTCCGCAATTTTGCCGTGCAGCAGATCCCCGGCCAGGAGACCGCAGGCCAGGGCCGGAATGAGCAGGAGGCTGTACCTGAGGCTGGTCAGATCCGCCTTGCCCGTGCTGAAATAGATGATGCTCAACACGGTGTTCATGGTCACCCAGACCAGGGACAGGGTGCTGCGAAAGACCATTTTGGAAAGCCCGAGTCTGTTCAGGACATAGACCAGCAAAGGCCCGCCGCAGGCGTACAATCCCTGGATCACCCCGGCAAAGAAGATGTAGGTCCTGCAGGCTCCGGGGGACAGAGGAGCCCGTTCTTGGCTGGCGGTATACAGCTGATAAAGATCACGCAGGGCGAGCAGGATGACCAGCACCCCGAAGACGGTCTTCAGGAGCTCTCCCTGTACAAGATCGAAAAGAAAAATCCCGATCACGAGCCCGATACCCATCAGGGGGAAGATCTTCTTCAGCAAGAGTTCGATCTGGACATAGCGGTGGTATCGGATCAGGATGTAGCTGTTGGAGACCAGGGTCAGGGGGACCAGGACGGGCAGCATCCAGGGAATGGAGTAAAAGTGGGCTCCCAGGGCTAGGGGCAGGATCATCCCTCCGAAGCCGGCGAAGGCTGTCGCGAAATAGGAGAAAAAGGAAAAGAGAAACAGCGGGGTGATCCCGGGATCCATAAACCTCCTCCCTGGCAGAAAAACCTAAGTACACGCAGGCGTAAATACAGTGACATTGCAATGCCAAGAGCATGTTCGCTACTGAGATCGGAAGCGACGCTGAAAAATACGAAATTCGAAACACGAAACACGAAACAAGCACGAATGACCAAAATTCAAAACAAAACAGAGCGGGTCTCCCCCCAATTTAACTGAAACAGCAGAGTTGTTTTCTCTACGTTTCGGTCATTGAGTCATTCTAATTTCGAATTTGTTTCGAATTTCGAGATTCGGATTTCGGATTTACAAAGTCAGAGCCCATCTACTGCTCTGTATCAATAATTCTGTCTTTGATTTTGGCAACTTTTGAGTATAAGGAATTGAGCTATTATCAAAGTAAATTCCAATATTCAAATCACAAATAGCAAACAATATCCAAATCTCAATGCTCAAAATTCAAAACACATTCCTTCGAAAGGCCCGGGATTCTTTTTCTTTTTTGGAAATTGGAATGTATTTGGAGTTTGGGTTTTGTTATTTGGAATTTCCGCGTCTCTCGGCAACTGGGTCAAAAGTCGAGAGAATTTTGTCCAGAAGAATTGCCAAAAATTAGGACAAAACTTGTGAGACGCGGTACTACTTGGTTCGAGGACTGATAAAGAATACGTCACCGAACTTACGAATCAGAGCACTAAGAGCTCCCGGAGCAACCTGTCAGGTACCAGTAATCGCATATGGCTTATCTGTAAAGCCGGGACCTTTTTGCATATAAATTTCAGACGACAGCTCTTGATAAGGGATCTGAATTTTAATATGATTGAATCTTGATAAAAGATTCTGGCCCATCCTGGATGCACCTGCAGAAGTAAGATTCTGAAAACAAAGGGGGCGCAGCATGAACTATCCGTTTCGCAACCTGATTTTCGAAGGCGGCGGGGTCAAGGGAATCGCCTACGTGGGTGCCTTCCAGGTCCTCGAGGAACAGGGGATCATCAAGGACACCAGGCGCGTGGGCGGCACATCCGCCGGAGCGATCAACGCCGTGCTCCTGGCCCTTGGCTACACCCTGAAGGAGACCCGGGACATTCTCATGGATCTGGATTTTAATAATTTCATGGACGATACCTGGGGCCTTTACCGGGACAGCAAACGGCTGATCAGTGAGTTCGGCTGGTACAAGGGAGACTTTTTCAAAGGCTGGATCGGGGACCGCATCCGGGAAAAGACCAAAAACGAAAACTCCACTTTTCTCGAACTCAAGAACCAAAACTATCTCGACCTCTACCTGGTCGGGACCAATCTCTCCACCGGGTATTCGGAAGTTTTTTCCGCGGAGCACACCCCCAGGATGAGGATCGTGGACGCGGTGCGCATCTCCATGTCCATCCCCCTGTTCTTCGCCGCCGTCCGCAACCTGCGTTCCGATATCTATGTGGACGGAGGCCTATTCAACAACTACCCGATCAAGCTCTTCGACCGGGAAAAGTACATCCCCCGGACCGACCTCCCCAGACACGCCCGCCGGCCGGATTATTACCAAAAGGAGAACGCGACCAAACCCGAGACCAGCAGCGAGTACGTCTACAACAAGGAGACCCTCGGCTTTCGGCTGGATTCCGGGCGGGACATCGCCGTCTTCCGGGATCATGCCGAACCCCGGCACCTTGAACTGAACGACTTTTTCGACTACCTCCTGGCCCTGTTCAGATCGACCCTCAAGGTCCAGGAAAGCATCCACCTGCACAGTGACGACTGGCATCGCACCATCTACATCAACACCCTCGGGGTCGGAACCACGGACTTCGACCTGACTGCGGCCAAGAAGGAGGAGCTGATCCTGGAAGGCCACCAAGCCGCAAAAAAATATCTGGAGTGGTTCAAGGCCAACCCCCCGCAGGACCGGCCCAGAAATCACCCGGACAACCAGGACTGAAGCGGTTCAGCATACCCGCCTGGATGCACCGCCTTGGAAGTACAGCCTGTTTGGCCTGGATTGTCTGATTTTCTCAGACAGTCCGGGTTTTCCAGACTAAATGATTCTGAATAGTTATGTTTCTTGTCTGACTTTTCCGGAAAATCGACTTGAATAATCTCCGTTCTCTGTTTCCCCACGCGCCTCCCCCCACATTTTTTTATTCGCAAGCCACCATTTTGAATGGACAAATAGCGGTGACCTCGATTATTGCCGGACGATTACCTCCTTCGGCACAAAACTTGCTTTAAGTGGAAAGATAGGTTGACGTATCAGCCAGGAATAAGGGATGAACCCCAAGGAATCATCATGTTTGTATTTCCTGGAAGCAAGGGGCTGTGAATATGTTAGATCAAGATCCGAAAGGCATCCCGGCATGCCTTCCCAAAGGCTTCAGGCCTCGAATATCCGAACTCCTGCACAGAGAAAGGCTCTACAGCATCCTGGACCGGATGCAGGACGCGCCTCTAACCTGGGTGACCGGTCCTCCGGGTTCCGGAAAGACCACGCTGCTGTCTGGATATATTGAATCCAGAGACATTTTTCATCTGTGGTATCAACTGGATACCGCAGATTCCGATGTGATGACCTTTTTCCATTACTTGACGCACATCTGCGCGACACACAAAAAAACTCCCGAACTATCTTTACCTCACCTTGATCCTGAATGTTTCCAGGACATGGTCAGGTCCTCCAGGAGATACATAGAAAAACTCTTCACCTGGATGCCTGCAAATTCTGTGCTGATTCTGGATAATTATCAGGAAATATCTGCGGAATCGGATCTTCATATCCTTATCCGGGAATGCCTCCTTGTTCTGCCAATACAGCTCAGGATCATGATCATCAGCAGGCAATACCCGCCTCCGCCTATGGTCAGAGCAAAAGCAAGCCAGGAACTGGAAATTTTGGGCTGGGACCAGTTGCGGCTGACCGCCAAGGAAACCGATGATTTCATAAGCCTGCAGGGTATCGATCTCCCCCCTGATGATTTGTCTGAAAGGCTCTTCCGGAAAACAGACGGCTGGATTGCCGGTTTGACACTCATGCTTAAGAGCCCGGGTATCCGAAAGAAGGATACAAGATACCTGGATCCATTCACCATGGAAATTTTTGAATATTTCGAATACGAGCTTTTTGAAAAAACCCGGCCGGAGGTCCGCTCATTTCTGATGGTAACGGCGATTCTCCCGTGCATGACCGTAGCGTCGGCCAAAGAATTGACAGGGAATGAAGAAGCGGAAGAACTGCTTCTGTTCCTGAACCGGCAGCACTATTTCCTGGATTGCCGCCTGGGAGAACAGCCGAGTTATCAGTACCACCAGTTATTTCGAGAATTTCTCCTTTCCAAGGCTAATACCTTGATTGAAAAGGACAGCTTACACGAATACAAAGCCAAGGCTGCCGAACTTATGAAAGCCCAGGGCTGTATTGAACCCTCTTATCGCCTGTATCAAGAATTAGAGCAAACCACGGACATGGTTAAGATGATCTGTTCCTGGGCTCCGACTTTAATGGCCCAAAACCGGTATCTGACTCTGGAGCAATGGATACAGGGTGTTCCTCCTGAGGTTCGAAATGACCATCCCTGGCTTTTGTACTGGCATGGCCTGTGTTGCCTTGTCTTGTTATATCCTTCTAAGTCTCATGAATTGTTAGAGAAATCACTGCAATGCTTCGAGTCTGAACATAATCATTCAGGGGCGCTGCTGGCCTTGTCCGGTCTGATAAATTACACGATCTACAACTTTCAACCCTTCGACAACCTGGATCCGTTGATTGACAGGGTCGCAGCAAAGAGTTCTCATCTGCCGGATCTGTCATCGGAAAACAAAATCACAATCGTGACCAGTATGCTCCACGCCTTGACCTTCAGAAGACCCAATCATCCAGAATATCCCTTCTGGAAACAGGAAGCGCAAAAGCTTCTGAACCAGGACTTGAGTTTGCCTCAGAAGGTGGACCTGGTTTTGCCCTTGCTCTGGCATGCCTTGAATAGCGGCCAAATGACCGAGTCTTTTCATTACATCGACATTTACAGCTCCAGGACAACCCCGGAAAACATCAGCCCCCTTGCCTTTACCGCTTTTGAAAACCATAGCCTTTACTTTTCATGGCTCAGCGCTGACTTCACCAGGTGCCAAAGGCACTACAAGCGCTTGGTCACAGTGGCCCGGACTACAGGCATGAAACTGCTGGTCCCGTTTGCCATGGCCCATTTGACCGCTGCCGCCCTTGGACAGGGGGATCTGGACAGGGCCCGGGAACTGATCGCACAAATGGAGCCTGTTTTTCACAAAGCGGGGCTCTGGGGGGCCGGCTTATACTATGTCGTCAGGTCCTGGGCTGCGATGCTCATGGAGGAACCCGTCCAGGCCGACTTCTACGCTGAAAAATCACTTGAAAACATACTGCAGGCTGCCTCACCGCATCAATACAGCCAGGTATTTCTGGGCCGGGCCATTACCCTGCACATGCAGGGAAAACGTCCGCAGGCCTGGAGTTATCTGAGCCAAGCCATTGAGTACTGCCAAAAAATCCCGGCTTACCAGACCGAATTCGCCTGCCGCTTGACCCGGGCGGAGTTTGCCCTGGACAAATATAACCTGGATTCCTGCCTCGACTCTTTGCGGCAGGCTCTGAGGTTGGGTCGAGTCCAGGGGTACAGGAACACCATTTTCTGGCGCCCTCGGGTTATGGCCAGGCTCTGCGACCTGGCCCTGGAGCATGGTATTGAAACAGAGTATGTCCAGGGCCTGATGCGGCAAAGAGGACTTATTCCGGCGCCCCGCCGACAGAACCCGGAAAAATGGCCCTGGCCTCTGTGCATCTATACCCTGGGCCGATTCCGGATCTACTGCGGCAACCAGAAATTGAATATCGAGGAGAAAGACGAAAAACAGTCTTTGCGACTGCTACAGGCCCTCATTGCTTTAGGCGAAAAAGATGTAGCCAAGACAAGACTGCAGGATGCGCTCTGGCCCGACTTGTCCGCTTCCGATGCCCAGGATGCCTTTACCCCGGCCCTGCAAAGACTGCGTACATTGCTCCAGATCAAAGATGCCCTGCAACTGTCGAACGGCCGGCTCTGTATAGACTCGAGCAAGATCTGGATAGATGTTGCGGTGCTGCGGGAAATGCTCGACAGTGCCGAACGATCCTGGCAGGATGGTGATCCCGATAAGGGGCT
>JAIPER010000169.1 GCA_021737115.1 Desulfohalobiaceae bacterium | reverse complement strand
AGAGCCTAAGAGTCCGGAGGGGGCAGGGATCCCCCATGAGCGAGCCTTAGAAAACCGAGAGCCGGAAGCGTCTTAGCGAAAGAGAGCCCTGTGACCGGTTCGCTGTCTATAACCGGAGTCTCATACGAGGCCTGCCAGAGGCAGGGCTGACATCAAAGTCAACCGTTTCATCGGGAAGGGGTATGCAGGGATACAACATTTTCGCCCTGGCCGTGGCCCTGGCCATGGACGCCTTTGCCGTGTCCATCGCCGTGGGCCTGTCTCTGAAAAACGTCAGTTTTCGTCAGACCTTCCGGCTTTCCTTTCATTTCGGGTTGTTCCAGGGAATGATGCCGGTCCTGGGCTGGAGCATCGGGGTCACCATCAGATCCTATGTGGCCGCCTTTGATCACTGGCTGGCCTTTGCCCTCTTGTTACTGGTCGGCGGGAACATGATCAAGGGGGCCTTCCGGACCGACCAGGAAAAAGAGTCCGGGCAGGCCGACCCGACCAAAGGGTTGAGCCTGGTCATCCTGTCCCTGGCTACCAGCCTGGACGCCCTGGCCGTGGGCTTCAGCCTTTCCGTCCTCAATGCCGGCATTGCCTTGGGCGCAGTCATCATCGGCCTGACCGCCTTCGCCTTTACCATGTTCGGACTGCACGCCGGCAAAAAAATTGCTTCGGCCCGCCTGTCTCAATTGACCGAAATCCTGGGTGGTCTGATCCTCCTGGGAATCGGGGTCAAGATCCTCTTTGAGCACGACGCCTTTGGATTTTTATACTAAGATCCAGTTTTCGCCGGCAAAATATCTGGCAGAATTTTTACCGGCGAAAACTGGATATAGGTGATTTTTCAGGGAGGTCGTTGACTTTAATAGAGATAACTCTTTATCCTGGAACTAGTGGTTTAAACAACGCCTTCTTTCAGGGCAAGCCCGCAGTCTGAAGATAGCATTTGCAACCGGATTTTCGAATAACCCCAAAGAATATGGACCTGTTAGAGTTCAAAGAATGAGTCTCATTGCACAGCTTGAAAGGAGGCACACTCATGGGACAGACCCTGACTGAAAAACTGATTGGAAATCATCTGGTCGAAGGCGAGATGAAACCCGGCCAAGACATCGGCATCCGCATCGACCAGACCCTGACCCAGGACGCCACAGGGACCATGGTCTACCTGGCCTTCGATTCATTGGATATTCCTCGGGTCCAGACCGAGCTCTCGGTCAGCTACGTCGACCACAACATCATCCAAACCGATTACAAGAATGCCGACGATCACCGCTTTCTGCAATCGACAGCCAGCAAGTACGGAGCCATCCTCTCGCCCCCCGGCAACGGCGTTTCCCATCATGTCCACCGCGAACGTTTCGGGATTCCCGGGAAAAGCCTGCTGGGTTCGGACAGCCACACCACCACCGGAGGCTGTCTGGGCATGCTGGCCATCGGGGCCGGAGGGCTCGATGTGGCTCTGGCCATGGCCGGGAAGCCCTTTCATTTGACCATGCCCCGCGTCTGGGGCATCTACTGCAGCGGAACATTGCAGCCCTGGGTTTCGGGGAAAGACGTTATTCTCGAACTCCTTCGACGCTTCTCAGTCAAAGGAGGGCTGGGAAAGATCATAGAGTTTTACGGGCCGGGAGTTGAAAACCTGGACATGAGCGCCAGAGGGACCATCGCCAACATGGGGGTCGACATCGGAGCCACAGCCCTGGTCTTTCCCTCGGACCGGATCACCCGCCAGTACCTCAAACTTCAAAGCCGCGAAAATCACTGGCAGGAATGCAGGGCCGACCCGGATGCACGCTACGATGAAGTTACAGAACTGGATCTGAGTACCCTTGAACCTCTGGTGGCCTGTCCCTTTAATCCCGACAATGTCAAGCCGGCGGCTGAGCTTGGAGATGTGGAGCTGTCCCAGGTGATCGTGGGCTCTTCCACCAACGGATCTTACCGGGATATCATGATGGCTGCGAAAATAGTCAAAGACAGAAGAGTTTCCGTGAATATCAGCTTTGACGTCAACCCCGGCAGTAGGCAGGCCATGGAGAACGTGGCCCGGATGGGCGGCATGCTGAACCTTTTTCATTCCGGAGCCCGGGTGCATCAGGCTGGGTGTCTCGGCTGCATCGGCATGGGGCAGGTCCCTGCCACCGGCACCAATTCCCTGCGAACCTTTCCCAGGAACTTCAAAGGCCGCAGCGGCCTGCAAGAGGACCGGGTCTACCTCTGTTCTCCGGAGACAGCTGCCGTCTCCGCCATCCATGGACGTATCACCGACCCCCGCACCTTTGGCCGCTGTCCTGAAGTGCCCTTTCCCGATATCTTTACCTACAGCGAAGACTGGTTCGTCAATCCTGCCCCGCCATCTGCAGAGGTAGAAATTCAGCGAGGACCCAACATCAAGCCCATGCCCAGGTTTGAAGAAATCGGAGAGGAAATCCGCGGCGAGATTCTTCTCAAGACCGGGGACAATATCTCAACTGATCATATTCTGCCCGGCGGAAACAGGATTCTGCCGCTTCGCAGCAACATACCGGCTATCAGCGAATATACCTTTGAAGCCCTGGATGAAAACTTTCCGGACAAAGCCAGGCAAAAAGGGGGCGGGATCATTGTTGGCGGAGAAAATTACGGACAGGGTTCTTCCAGAGAGCACGCAGCCCTGGCCCCCCGCTACCTGGGTGTCCGGGCCAAGATAGCCAAGAGCTTCGCCCGCATCCACAAGGCCAACCTGGTCAATTACGGCATAGTTCCTCTGGAGTTCGAAGATACCAAGGATTACGACAAGATCCAGCAGGGGCAGTCAATCGAGATTCCAGATACTCGAAAGGCCCTGCGCGAAGGAAGGGATACAGTCAAGGCCCGGGTTGACGGGCAGGAAATGGTACTTCGCATACAGCTCAATCCCCGCGAGCGGGAGATCCTCGTCGCAGGCGGCGCCCTGAACTGGACCAGACAGGGGCTTCAGGAGAGCGAGGGGGGCGCCTAGTCTCTTGGACTTGTGATCATCTCCCTGTCTGGCAGCCGGGTCCGGTTTCGCATTTCCTTACTCGGTCCCCTTCATCCTGAATCTCTTGCTCTGGATGGCACCCGTGAACGGTGAACCCGGAACCCCCTTTGCAGGTTACTTCCGCTGATCCATGGGCACGAAGGCGCATTCTTCCGGACCGCAATATTCTCCGACATACTCGGCCGAGGGACGGTAGAGCACCGGTTTGGGGGCGGCCTCTGCATACTGCTCTTCAATGACGTGGGCCGCCCAGCCGGACACCCTGGAAATGGCGAAGACAGGCGTGAAGAGATCTATGGGGATACCCAGGCAGTAGTAGACCGAGGCGCTGAAAAAATCCACGTTCGGATAGATGTCTTTGCCCTTTCGCTTCTGGAAGGCCTCTCTGCCCTTTTCTTCCAGTTTCTTGGTCACCTGGTACCAGGTGCTGTCATTGATCCGCTCCCCGAGCCTCCTGGAGATGGGATCCAGGATTCTGGCTCTGGGATCCAGGGTCTTGTACACTGCATGCCCCAGGCCCATGATCTTGCCGCCCTGGTCAAGCAAACGGGTCACATAGTCTTCAACCGCCTCCGGAGAACCGATATCCAGGAGGGTCTGCATGACCCGGGCATTGGCTCCGCCGTGCAGTTCGCCGGACAGGGACCCTACGGCAGCGGCCACGGCCGAATACATGTGGGCCCTGGTTGAACAGACTTCCCTGGCCGCAAAAGTGGAGGCGTTGAAGGTGTGATCGGCGTGCAAAATCAGGCAGATATCCAGGAACCGGGCGATCTCCTCGTCCGGCCTGGTTCCGGTTAACATGTAGAGAAAGTTGGCGGCATGACCAAGCTCAGGATCCGGATCGACCGGAGCCCGATCATGGCGCAGACGCTGCCAGGCCGCTACGACTGTGGGAAATTTGGCGATGAGCTTGATGCCGATATCGCGCGCGTTTTCCTCGGTCAAGGTCCGGGCCTCTGGATCGTGATTGGCCAGCATCGGGGGGGCTGCCTGGAGGATGTCCATGGGTTGAGAATCCCTGGGCCTGGTCTTCAAGGCCTCGATGATTTCCTGTGGAACCGCCCGTTCTTCGATCAGGCTCTGTTGAAGAGAATCCAGCTCCTGATTGGTAGGTAATTTTTCATATAACAAAAGATGCACGATTTCTTCGAAGGTTGCATTCTCGGCCAGGTCTTGAATCGGGTAGCCGCGATAGATGAGCTTTCCGGCTTCTCCATCTACGTTGCTGATCCTGGTGGAGGCAACAGTCACCCCCCTTAAGCCTGTGTTGATAATATCCCTGGTCTCGGCCATACCTATTCCTCCTTGATTGACCGTAAGTGTATAGACCTTATACACCTGTACCAATTATGAGAGTTAACTGCTTAAGTTGAAACGGGCGGCCTGGACAATGGCCGCCGGTCCCAGAAAAGCCGGGTCAGGTAGGCCAGGGAATGGCTGAGCCAGTTTTCATCGTCCCGCTCCGGGTGATCCTCCCTGGAGTGGGCCCCGCGGCTCTCCTGCCTGTTTTTGGCCGATCCCGCCGTGATCAGGGCCAGATCCAGGGTGTTCTGCAACTCCAGTACCTCCAGGAGATCAAAATTGAAGGCCGCCCCCCGGTCCTGAACCCGAACCTCCTGATACTGCCGGCGCAGCTCCTTAAGCTCCCGGACCGCCGCGGACAGTCCTTCTTCATCCCGGTAGACCCCGACCTTCTCCGTCATCAGATTCTGCATCGTCTCCCGTATGCTGGTTCCGTGCGGGTCGCCGCCTCCTGAGCGGTGCATCAGACCATCGATCTTCTCCCTGGCTGGATCCGCTTCATCACGGGCTATCCCGGGCATCTCCGCCTGGCCGACATATTCGGCAATATGCCGACCGGCCCGGCGCCCGAAGACGATCAAATCAAGGAGGCTGTTCGTGCCCAGGCGGTTGGCGCCGTGAACCGAGACGCAGGCGCACTCTCCAGCCGCATAGAGGCCCTCGTAAAAGGTGTTCTCTGCTCCGGCTCTGACCCTTCCATTGACATCGGTGGGGATGCCGCCCATGGCGTAATGGGTCGTCGGATGGACCGGGATGGGCTGTTCGGCCGGATCGATGTCCAGGTAGGTCTTGCTGAAGGTGCTGATATCCGGGAGCTTGGTATCGAGGATCTCTCTGCCCAGATGCGTTGCATCCAGATACAGGTAATCATCGATCCGGCGGTCCCCCCGAATGCCTCTTCCCTGGAGAATCTCGGTCATCATGGCCCGGGAGGCCAGATCTCTGGGAGCCAGATCCAGAAGAGAGGGAGCGTATCTTTCCATGAAGCGCTCGCCTTGGCTGTTGCGCATAACGCCCCCTTCTCCCCGCACCGCCTCGGAGATCAGGATACCCAGTTCCCGGATCCCGGTGGGGTGAAACTGGAAGAACTCCATTTCTTCAAGGGGCCCACCCCGCCGGGCTAAGATGGCCGGACCGTCTCCTGTGTTGGCGTAAGCGTTCGAGGTAATCCGGTACATCCGGCCGAAGCCCCCGGTTGCAAACAGGATCGCCTTGGCTGTAAAGGTGTGAAGCTGTCCGCTGCAAAGCTCGACTGCAACCACGCCCTAGCAGCGAAGTCCCTCCACCAGGACGTCCACGATTTGAAACTCGTCGAAAAACCTGACCTCGTGTTTCATGCACTGCTGATACAAGGTCTGCAGGATCATATGTCCAGTGCGGTCGGCTGCGTAACACGACCTTTGCACCGCTGCTTCCCCGAAATTGCGGGTAAGGGTGGTCTTTGGGTGAATTTTGCCATCAGCAGCCGGATAATATTGACTTTTAAGACATTTCACATGTCATTTTGAACCTATAAACGCCTGACCCGGAAGCCTTCCTCCTGAGTAATCCCCACTATACTTTTTCTCCTTTCCAGCCGGGTCCGGGTAAGACTCCACCGCCCGAGGGAAGCGCAGGCTATCCGGATCCGGTTTCAGGATCTCGATCATGATGGCTTTGACAATGGCTTGAGTTCCCGGGTTTCCCTTTTCCTGCGGCCCGACTACGTTCAGCACGCCTACGCCGTTTTCATGTCCCCACTTCCACACTTCTGCAGAATCCACATTGAGGGGGTCGAATTCGAGATCGAAAATATAGAGAGGCCGGCCATCCCTTTGGGCGAGGTCAATCGTGAGCTTTGTTCCAATGGTGCTGCCGCAGGTAAAGACCAGGGTTCCGTCCGAGTCCCTGAGATTTGCCTCGGTCCCGGCCTGATAACCATATGACGGTGTTTCCTTGACAGGATACTTTTCAGGAATGGACCCGGACTCAAACCTCCTGCCCTTCGGACACCAGCCGCCACAAGCGTACCCCAGCTCAAGAGCCGCATCCAGCGCTCCCTGATCCGCACCCGGCTGCCCTTGGGAGATGATCTTCTTGAAAATTATCATCTCCTGCGTTACATGGTTGGACCTGTCACTGGAGAATTCCACCAGGTGGTTCTTCCAGGCCATTGATTGCCTCAGGCAAGATGCGAGTTTTAGGCTGATTGTCTTCAAAAAGACACCCTCCTGCTCTTCATACAGGTTTTATCCGATCAATGCTCCGCCAGGAGATCAATGCGCACCCGGAACATCATCCCGGCCACATTTTCTTACTTAATGCAACTGTCATGCCATTGAGGTCGATCTTATGGCCTGAATGGATCAATCTTTTTTTTTCGATCAAGAGTTCCAGGTCCTCAATAACGGAGCCTGTTGTCTCAACGATCCGGATTGGTGTATAACCGGGTGGTCGGAGGGTTCAAGCTGCAGAGGCGAGGGCTTTTGTTTCATACTGATCCAACTTAGCTTTTGTGAAATTTGGGCCTGGAGCCTTGGGGTCGCCAGTCTTTGTTGTGAAAACCAAAATTTGGATCAGTACAGGAAGCCCTGGTTACCGAATCCGAGCATTTTCCGGCAACCAGGACCGCATACCGCGCTTTGGCTTCATTGAAGCGGCAGTTCCAGGGCATAGTCGGACAGGGCCGGGACCTGCTCGATCATCCCCTGTTCCTTCATGAACCGGGCGAAACGAAGGTATCTGGCCTTGTCCAGAGCCCCGGGACGCAGGGCAAGCCTGGTCAGGGTGTCCTGCCAGGCCATCCGGTTCAGGGCATCATCCAGCTCAGGGTCATAAGCCACGAACAGTTCCCAGGCCTCCTTCTGGTGGTTTACGACAAACTGAACCCCTTCCTCCACTGCCTCCACGAATTGTCTGAGGTTCCTGTCCCTGGTCCGGTCCTTGCGGCTGACCAGGATCAATTCATCATACAGGGGCACGCCGTACTCTTCCACGTAAAAAGGACGGCCCGGCCTGTCCTCCAATTCCATTTGATTGAGTTCAAAGTTGCGAAAGGAACCGATGACCGCGTCGGTTTTCCCGGAGAGGAGCGACGGGGACAAAGAGAAGTTGACATTGACCAGCCGCACATCCGTAAGATCCAGTCCGGCCGTTCCCAGCATGACCTTGAGCAGGACGGTCTCAAACCCGCCGATGGAGTACCCGATGGTCTTGCCCTTTAAGTCCCGGATGTCCTGGATGTCGCTCTCGGCCAGAACCAGCAGGCAGTTCAGGGGAGTGGCCACCAGGGTGGCCACCCGGACCAGGGGCAGCCCCTGATCTATCTGGAGCATGTGCTGATGCTGGTAGGAAACCGCCAGATCGGCTTTTCCCGCCGCCACCAGCTTGGCCGGATCATTGGG
>JAIPER010000168.1 GCA_021737115.1 Desulfohalobiaceae bacterium | reverse complement strand
CTCATGTATACCTGGGAAAGCGAAACCATACCCGTCTCCCAGCCCGCACCGATCCGTTCCAGGGCCGGCACCATCACGGCCTCCACAAATGTCACCGGCTCCAGTCCCGCCGCACCGGACTCAACAACAGCCCTGGCCTGTTCCCGGTCCATCACTAGCAGGGCCTGTTCAAATCCTTGTATGATTTGTTCCAACCTTTAAGTCCTTTGCCTAATGTATAACAGACTGGCATACCAACTGCCTGTTTATGTGAAAAATTAGCCACATTCGCTAAGGGCCGGAATTCAATACCCAAAGGCCCGCTTCATTCAGTAAGGTTTTACTGTATCCCTTTATCGCTGTTGGGTCAAATCATCTGCGTTAAATTTTTGACAGCAGTTGACTTATGTTATAGTGCTGGTCATTGTGGCTGGAGGGTAGGTTATGAAGGGGGTGTATTTCTGTCTTTCTGTTGTTATTATCTGTGCAGTTCATAATATTCTGAAAGGTTAAGGGTCTTATGGATCAAAAGGGCGAACCCCGTATCCTCATCATTGACGACGACGAACAGCTCTGCCGATTGCTGCAGGACATCACCGCCAGAATGGGCCTGAGCGCGGACTCTGAAAACACCCTGGCCCAAGGCGTGCAGAAGAATCGATCTCAGGAGTATGCAGTCGTTCTTCTGGATGTGCATCTCCCGGACGGCAACGGTCTGGAGATCATTCCCCAACTGCGCGAGGTATCCTTCCCGCCGGAAATCATCATTATGACCGGGTACGGAGACCAGGCCGGGGCAGAAATCGCCATGGAAAACAATGCCTGGGATTACTTGATGAAGGGGTCTTCTTTTCAAAACATCAAGCTGGCCCTGCAACGAGCTTTACAGTATAGAGAACAAAAGAAAAAGGCCATCGACAATCTGCGTCTGCATCAGGGATCAATTATCGGCGAGAGCCCACAAATCAGAGCCTGCCTGAAGCAGGCGGCCCGAGCCGCGAGCACTGACATACCGGTTTTGATCACCGGCGAGACCGGCACGGGCAAGGAGCTGTTTGCCAAAGCCATTCACGACAACAGCCACCGCTGTGAGCGACCCTTTGTGGTGGTCGACTGCGCCGCCCTGCCGGAGCATCTGGTGGAAAGCACCCTGTTCGGGCACACCAAAGGGGCCTTCACCGGGGCGGATGCGGCCCAGGAAGGGCTCGTCAAGCAGGCGAACACCGGAACCCTGTTCCTGGACGAAATCGGCGATCTGCCCCTGACCACCCAGACCAAATTCTTACGGGTCCTGCAGGAAAAGCGCTTCAGACCTTTGGGGAGCAAGCAGGAAGTCGGGAGCGATTTCCGTTTGATCTGCGCCACCAATCGCAACCTGAACGAGCTGGTGGAAGCAGGCGGCTTCAGGCAGGACCTTTATTTTCGCATCGGGTCTTTGAGCATCGAGCTTCCTCCGCTCAGGCAGCGGGAGGGTGATATCCGGGTGCTGGTGAAAGACTTCCTTCGCCGTAGATGCCGTCAGGACAGCGGTTGTCCGCATACGTCGTCGCAGGATTTTCTGGATGCGCTCAAGGCTTATCACTGGCCTGGAAACGTCAGGGAGCTGTTCAACGTCCTGGACAGCGTCCACCTTGAGGCCCAGCATGAAACGGTGCTCTTTGTCAAACATCTGCCCCAGCACATCCGGACCCAGGCCGTGAAGAGCAAGCTGCCTGATGAAGCCGGGGATCAGGGCCTGCCGTCACCATCCGGGTCGACTTCTCAATCCGGCAGCTTCAAGCCCCTCAAAGAGCATCTCGACGAGATGCGCCTTCACTACATCAAAGGCCTCATGGAGCTGACTTCCGGAGATATCGCCGAGGCCTGCCGAATCTCCAAGCTATCCAGAGGACACCTCTACGAGCTCCTGAAAAAATACGAGATCCGCTGAACCCTGCCTCTTTTCTCCCTTTTCCTCTTTCTTTTTCTACTCAGATCAATCCGAATCCTGTCAGATTTTTCTGACAGGGGCCGGGTTGGTTTCTATCCCGCTGCGATTCACCTCATGCAGGTATTCCGATTCTGCTTTCCAGCCTCGTGATTGTCGGATTTTTCTGAAAACCAATCCCCCTATGCATTTATTTAACAAGCTTGAATTTAGATATTTTTTTATATGAAAGTCTGGCATGCTTTTTGTAAAAGAAAGATGAAATGAAAACTCAAGCCATGGCGTCTTGGGTTCTGTCCAAAAGCATAGCAACTATCAATCAGGAGGGCATATGCAACCAGCAGTCTCACAAGAACAGACCAGGGAATCCCTGGAAGGCCTGGCCGGCAAGTATCTGACCTTCCGGCTGGGTGAGGAGGACTACGGCCTGGAGATTTTGAAGGTTCAGGAGATCATCGGCATGCAGGAGATTACAGGCATTCCGAGAACACCGGATTATGTGAAGGGAGTCATCAATCTTCGGGGCAAGGTCATCCCGGTGGTCGATCTCCGGCTCAAGTTCGGCATGGACGAGGCCGAGGTCTCCCGCAAGACCTGCATCATCGTGGTCCAGATTACCCAGGAAACGGACAAGGTGATCATGGGCATCGTCGTGGACGAGGTCTCCGAGGTCATGGAGATCGGGGGGCAGGAGATCGAACCGGCCCCGGGCTTCGGGACCCAGGTGGACACCAACTTCATCCTGGGAATGGCCAAGACCGAAAGCGCGGTCAAGATCCTGCTGGATCTGGACCGAGTCCTGACCCGTCAGGAGCTGGAAGCCATTCAACAGGGAAATGCATAACGAACATCCAACAGAAAACGTTTGCCGGGTGACTTGTTCAAGAGAAATTCGAAGCACGAAATTCGAAATTCGAAACAAGCACGAAATTCAAATCAATACATTCCAAAAACAAATGGTTGTTTATCTTTGATGGCATTCAAAATAACTACAATTATTTTAAGGCGCTTAAGTTTCAAAAGCGTAATGTCGGTCCGAAGTCTGAAGTATGGACATTGGCCATGGCTGGTCCTGTTTGTGCTGAGCAGTCTGCTTCTGAGCATCTGCTCCACGGCGGAAGCGAGCAAAGGGGTCTATGACTGGGCCTATGTCCGTCTGGACTATGCCCGGGAGGAAAAGGCCGATCAGCTGCGGCGGTTCTGGAAAAAAACCCATTCCCTGGCCCGGAAAGCAGCCCAGGATGCATCGGTTCTCGGCTGTTTTGCAATCAATCAGCGCTATGCCGCCATGAAACACAAGGGGGCGGTCCCTGAAGCCGTTTCAGGGAAAGTCGAGGCCTTTCGCAAAGAGTTCAACGCCTATTACATCAAGAACTATTTTTCCTTTTACGATCTTTTGTTTGTGAACAAGCAGGGCCAGGTCTTTTACACCATTCGCAAGGAATCGGACCTGAACAAAAATTTGATGCATGGAGATGCGGCTGAAAGTCCCCTGGGGCAATGCCTGCGCAAGAAACCCCGCCAGGAGGTCTTTGTGGATTTCCACCATTACGGGCCGTCGGCCAAGCCGGCAGCGTTTTTTGTGGAACCCATGCATAAGGACGGAAAATTTCTCGGCTGGCTGGTGCTCCAATGCGCGGTGAACAAGGTCAACACCCTCTTTGCCTGGGAGGACGATCTCGGCCAGACCGGGGAGACCTTTCTGGTGAACCGGGAAGGCTTCATGCTCACCGAGTCCAACTTTATCGGCGATTCCACCATCCTGGACAAGCATCTCGACGATCGGAATATCCAGGCCAAGTTTGCCGATGAAAAAGGGCACCGGGTGGTCACCGACTACCGGGGGCGCATTGCCCTGAGCTCGTTTGAAGTGGTGCATTTTCTCGGCACCAACTGGCTGGCCGCAGCCAAGATGGACAAGGCCGAGATCATCACCCAGCACTACACCCGGCATCGCCGCTATTATGCGGACAAGCTCCTGGAGCATCTTCGAGGGGCGTCACCGGCTCCGCTGCAGGAAGTCCTTGATCCGCAGGCCTCCGGACTGCGGGTGGACATGGACGAGTTTCTCAAGGCCAGCAACGGCGAAAGCCTCCAGACCATCGGCATCTCCACCTGTACCGGCCTGCTGGCCACCTACCCGGGCCGCTTTGCCTATCTGGCCCACATCAGCCCCAGGGACAAAATCTATGGGGGCGAGCAGACCAATTTGCTCGGCCAGATGCTCAAGCAGGTCAAGAGCTTTGACATCCGTCCCTGTGAAAAACGGGGCATCGTCTTTGTGACCGTGGCTCCGCACCTCCAGAGCCTTTTGACGATCATCGATAAACTGATCCAGGAAGGCTTTCTGTTGTCCCAAGTCCGGGTCATGTTTCATCCCCAGGCGAAGTCCTCAGCCATGCTTTATGATTATATTCAGCAGGACCTGGAGGTCGTCTGGCGCTTGCGCGATCAGCCGGGGAATCAGGGTTTTCAGTGCATGGAATGCGCCTTTTCTGTTGGCGAAATCATAGAGGAAGAGATCAAAGAGGAGGAGGGAAGTGTCAAGGCAAATGCAGTGAACTGAGGTTGCCGGTTTTCCGGCATTTGTAGAATTGTTGAAAAAAACCAAATTATACACCTTTTTACCTCAAGGAGGAAAGCAATGGCTCAGCAAATGACGTTAGGAAAACGGATCACCATGGGATTCGCGGTGGTCATCGTGATCGCCGTAGCCCTGGGCGGGCTCGGGGTCTGGAACATGCTGCGGGCAAAAGCGGATTCAACAAAACTCGCCACGGAATATGTCCCGGAAGTTGAAGTGGCCACTGCCCTTCGCGGAGCGGCCAATCGCTTGATGTACCAAATGCGGGGCTATGGGTTTACTGAAAATCATCAGTACTACGAGGCGGCTCAGACAGAGTTGGCTGCAGTGAACAACCACCTTGACGAGGCCACGGATCTCGCGGATCGATCCGTGCATCTTGAGGCCCTCAAGGGGCAGATATCAGAGGCGCATGAAGCTGTAGACAAGTACAAGGACCTCATGGAGCAGACCGAAGCCACCATAGCGGCTTTGAACGAAAGTCGGACCAAGCTCGATGCCAATGCAGCCACCTTCATGCAAAACAGTGCTGCGTTTCTGGAAGGTCAGAATGCAGCTTTCCGGGAGGATCTCGAAGAGCGGCAGAAAAAAGTGGACATTGTTACGGATATTGTCGAGCGGGGCACCCATGCCCGAGTATCGAACTTCAAGGCTCAAGAATCCCAGGACATGGAGCTCATGCAGGAAGCGGCCGGCCATATCCGGGCCTTGAACACCGAGTTGGAAGAACTGCGTCCCATCACCCGGGATCCCAAAAATATCGAACAGATCAATAGCATTGAGTCTGCTGCCGAAGCCTATGCCGAATCCATGGATGCGTATGTGGCGACGAATGAGGCCATGCAGAAAGCAGGCGAGACAATGGACGACAATGCAGCAGCCTATATGAACAACTGTAACGAGCTTCTGGCTGTGCAGAACCAGGAGTATGATGCAGCAGCCAGTGCTTCCGCCCTGGACCGGACGGCGCATCAACTCTTAGTCGTGATGTTGCAGCATCGCAGATATGAAAAGGACATCTTTCTCAACATGGGAGATTCGGAGAAGCAGAAAGGCAAATATATTCCGCGCATTGAGAACGTGTCCATACAGATGCGGGATTTGATTACTCAATTGCAGAACGGAGCAAAGAATGCGGGCTTCCTGACGGATACACTCAAAGGAGAGATAGCTGACCTTGACGGGCTTTATTCTAAGTACCACGATGGTCTGCTGGCTGTAGTCCAGCGCGCAATGCGCGACGCATACCTGACGCCGCAGCAGGCCAACACAGCCATGAGTGAACATAAGGATGCGACCCACGCTGTGGAGGCATCACTCTCAAAAATCGCCGAAGCAACACGAAAAGTGGTTCTCGGCCTTGCTGATATTGGACGTAAGATCACACTGGTCAACGATATCATCGATGCCGGCAATGCCGCCAGGGTGATGAACTTCAAGGCCAGGGCCGACAATGATGCGGATCTCATGGGCCGGGCCAGGGAGACGATGCTGGGGGTGAACCAGGTGACGGCCGAGCTGCGCCGGATCACGCATCAGGACAGCAATCTACGCCAGATTGGAGTCATTGAATCCGCGGCCAAAGCCTATGCCGGCGCCATATCGACCTATCTCGACAATCATCTTGCCCTGGAAAATATCCGTGGGGAAATGGATGCGGCGGCAGGAAACTATGTCGCCAACTGCGAAGCCTTTTTGAACAGCCAACAGCAGGCCTTGAACAGGGATATGCATGAGCGGCACCAAAAAATCACCCTGGCCAACGACGTCATTGATCTGAACAACAAAGCCCGGGTCACGGCTTTTAAGGCCCAGGCTCTTCGCGACCCGGATCTTTTGGACAGCGCTTTGGACGTCTTTCCGCAAATGAAGGAAAAATATTCGGATCTGCGGACGATCACGCGCCTGGATGTCGATCTCAAGCGCATCGACAAGGTTGAGGCTTCAGGCGATAATTATGCCGCGGCCCTGACTGCCTTTGACACGCAGTGGCACAAGCTGGTGGATCTCGGCACGCAGCGGGATACAGCCGGAAATGCGGTCATTGAGGTCTGCAAGACAACAGCAGATGCCGGTATGGCGACTACCGACGAAATTTCAAATGCTTCAGCCGCCTCCCTGGCGACCTCTTCCACGGTTATGATTGTAGGTCTTTCTCTTGGCGTTATTATAGCCATTTTGGCGGCTATGTGGATCATTCGGAGCATCACCAAACTCCTGACCCGGATCACCAGCGGGCTGAGCGAGGGCTCGGAGCAGGTGGCCTCGGCCTCGGGCCAGGTTTCTTCCGCTAGCCAGTCCCTGGCCGAAGGCGCCTCCCAGCAGGCCTCCAGCTTGGAGGAAACCTCCTCCTCCCTGGAGGAAATCGCGTCCCAGACCCGGCAGAATGCGGACAATGCCGAGCAGGCGGACAAGGCGGTCAAGGACAGCGGACAGATGGTGGAAAGCGGCGTCTCTTCCATGCAACGCATGAATTCGGCCATCAACGAGATCAAGGAATCCTCCAACGAGACCTCCAAGATCATCAAGACCATTGACGAGATCGCCTTTCAGACCAATCTCCTGGCCTTGAACGCTGCCGTGGAGGCGGCCCGGGCCGGAGAGGCCGGCAAGGGCTTCGCAGTAGTGGCCGAGGAGGTGCGTAATCTGGCTCAGCGTTCGGCCGAAGCGGCCCAGAACACCTCCCAGCTCATCGAGAAATCCCAGGAAAATGCGAACAATGGGGTGAGTGTGGCCGAGGAAGTGGCCAAGCAGTTGGGCAGCATCCAGCAGAGTTCCACCAAGGTCAACACCCTGATCGGCGAGATTACCGCAGCCTCCAAGGAGCAGGCCCAGGGCATCGATCAGGTGAACACCGCGGTCTCGGAAATGGACAAGGTGGTCCAGCAGAATGCGTCCAATTCCGAAGAATCGGCCAGTGCGGCCGAGGAGCTCTCCTCACAAGCCGAGGAAATGGAGCGTATGGTGGCCGATCTCTCCGCCCTGGTCGGGGGAAAAGGCAGCCTGAAGAGCGTAAGTGAACAGCCCGCCCGCAGGTCCAGGCAGCTGCCCCAGCACGACGGTACCCAGCAGTCCAAGGGCAGTGGCCGGGCCAAGAAGCCGCAACACTCCCAGCAATCCGGCCGGGACCAGTCTGCGGAACAGGTCATCCCCCTGGATGATACCGATTTCAAGGACTTCTAGTATCCAGTTTTCACTCCCCGGGCTCTCTGCCCGGGGAGTGAAAACT
>JAIPER010000167.1 GCA_021737115.1 Desulfohalobiaceae bacterium | reverse complement strand
GCCGTAGGGGTTGATGGGGGCCAGGGGAGCGGTCTCCGGAACCGGAAGATGTTCTGGAATGCCGTACACGGCCGCGGTTGAAGAAAAGATGAAGTGTTGGAGATCGTGTTTGACTGCAGCCTGGATCAGGCCGGTGGTCTTGACCGTATTGTTGCGATAGTATTTGAGGGGATCTGTCACTGACTCCGGAACAACGATGCTGGCGGCAAAGTGGATGATCGAAGAAAACCGCTCCCGGGCCAAAAGATTGTCCAGCTTCTCGGTGTCGCCCAGGTCGCCCTTTATGAATCTGGCCGGGGGGAGAACGGCCTCCTGGTGTCCAGTGCTCAAATTATCATAGACCACCACGTCATAGCCGGCCGCAATTAAGGCCAGAACGGTGTGGGAACCAATGTATCCGGCTCCACCGGTGACCAGAACTTTAGAGTGATCCGTCATGACCTGTTTTCTCCTTGCATTCCTCTGGAGTCTATTTTATTTTTATACCTGTAGGTGCCATAAATCAAGCCATTGCATCTGCCGTTACTGAAAAACTTTGTAGAGGTCATGTGCGACAAAAAATGTATCTTATGCCTTCGTCAGGTATGATTATAGCTCTTGCTCCCAGATGTCAAGATGAACTGGTTTTTTGGTCTGTTTCATAATTTTGAACCCTTCATTGAGGTGCCTCCATCAATGGCAGGTTTGTTTTGTGGTGACAGGACAGGAAAAATGCAGATAGGGTCAGTATAAAAGGAGGTCTTATGAGTGAGCCAGGCAGAAACCCCGAGGCAACAAAGTCTGACCGGATGACGGCCTTCGATCGAAAGATGCACAATGCCGATTTGCCCCCTGAGGTTATCCAGCTCTTCAAGTCTTATCTTGAGGAGTTTTTTTCTTCCCGGAACATCGGATTCATCCCCGAAGAGGCCATTGAACCGGTAGCGGATAAGGAGATACAGAAACAGGAGACCCTTGAAGAATCATATCTCGAGGCCGGGTTGTCCGCGCTGGATCAAGCAGTGCTCATCAAGCTCAACGGCGGACTGGGCACGAGCATGGGCATGAATTTCGCCAAAACCCTGCTAAAGGTCAAAGCAGGTTTGACCTTTCTGGATATCACCCTGATGCAGACCGGGCACAGTGAACAGGGCAAGACCCCTTCGACCCTGATCCTGATGAACAGCTTCAATACACAGGATGACACCCTGTCCTTTCTGGAAAAAAAGGGCTATTCAAAAAAGCAGAGCCTGATCACCTTCAAGCAGCATTTGTATCCCAAGATCATGCAGGATTCTCTCCTGCCGGCGAGTTGCCCCGAGGCTCGGGAAAAGGAGTGGAATCCTCCGGGGCATGGAGATTTGTATGCCGCCCTGTGGACCTCTTCCATCCTGGAGAGCCTTCTCGAGCAGGGAAAGCGTTATGCCTTTGTCTCCAACGGCGATAACCTCGGCGCCGTCCTTGATCCGAAGATACTGGGCTATTTTTCGCAGAATGAACTGCCCTTCCTGATGGAAGTGGCCTCCAGAGGAGAGGCGGACAAGAAGGGGGGCCATATCGCCCGGGGCAGAGACGGCCGACTGCTCCTGCGGGAAGTGGCCCAGTGCCCGGAAAACGATCTCGGTCACTTTCAGGATGTCGACAGGTACAGTTTCTTCAACACCAACAATATCTGGTTCGATCTGAAGGCGCTCAAGGGTTTCATCCAAAAGCACGGACTGCCCAGACTGCCGCTTATCGTCAATCCCAAGACACTGGATCCCAGGGACTGCGACTCCCCAAAGGTCTATCAGCTTGAAACCGCGGTTGGAGCGGCTATCAACGTCTTTGCCGGAAGCGGGGTGATCCGGGTGGGCCGGGACCGTTTTCTGCCGGTGAAAAAGACCAACGACCTGCTCGTGCTCCGCTCCGACTGCTACGAGTTTGGCAGTGACTCGCAATTAAGGCTCAATCCTGATAAAAATTCGGCTTCCACAGTGGTTGACCTGGACGAGCGTTTCTATAAACTGGTCGACTGGTTCGAGGCCAGGTTTCCGGAAGGTCCTCCCTCCCTGGTGGGGTGTGATTCCCTGACGGTCAGGGGTGATGTTCGGTTTGGAGCCAAAGTGGTCTGCCGGGGGAACGTGCTCATCGAGAACAAACGGGATGAACAGGTCACCATTGAGGACAATCAGGAGTTGATTGGTCACCTTGTCTTTGAAGACTGAATACATGAAAACCGATGAAACCCAGTTGAGGAAGTATGGAACGCGAAACCGACTATGGATTTGAACTCGTCTGGACGAAAGACATCAAAGAGCTTCAGGGCAGGGCTTGTCTCTACCGCTACCGGAAAAACGGAGCCGAACTACTCTCGATTGAAAACATGGACGAGAACAAGGTTTTTGGGATAAGTTTCCGCACTCCGCCCAGGGATTCAACAGGGGTGGCTCATATCCTCGAGCATTCCGTGCTCTGCGGTTCCAGACAGTATCCCCTCAAAGAGCCGTTTGTTGAGCTTTTAAAGGGGTCGGTCCAGACCTTCCTGAATGCCCTGACCTTTCCGGACAAGACCTGCTACCCCGTAGCCAGCCAGAATATTCAGGACTTCTACAATCTGATCGACGTCTACCTGGATGCCGTGTTTTATCCCCTGATTTCTCCGGAGATACTGGCCCAGGAAGGCCAGCATCTGGAGTTTGACGAGCAGCAGTCGTCTTTGTTTTACCAGGGAGTGGTCTATAACGAAATGAAAGGGGCCTACTCTTCTCCGGACAGCCTCCTCAGCGAGTTTTCGCAGCAGTCGTTGTTTCCGGACACCCCTTACGGTCTGGATTCCGGGGGGCATCCGGAGAAGATCCCGGAGTTGACCTATGCTCAGTTCAAGGAGTTTCACCGGACCCATTATCACCCCTCCAATGCCCGGATCTTTTTCTACGGAGACGACGATCCCGAGAAGAGACTCGCTCTCCTTGACCAGTATCTTAAGGATTTTGAGAAAATAGATATTGACTCGAACATAAGCCTCCAGCCGAGATTCTCCGAACCCAGACGGAGCGAGGTTTTTTACCCGTCTGATGATGACCGGGGCAAGGGCTGCATGCTGACCCTGAACTGGCTTTTGGATGTGAGCACGAACAGTGAGTTGAACATTCTTCTCAATATCCTGGAAACCCTGTTGATCGACATGCCGGCTTCACCCCTGCGGAAGATCCTGCTGGACTCCGGTCTGGGAGAGGATCTGGCTGGTGTGGGGCTGGAGAGCGACCTGCGGCAGATGTATTTTTCAACCGGTATGAAGGGAGTTGCCCAAAAAGATCTCTCCAGGCTTGAAGAACTGATCCTGGAAACCCTGTCCGATCTGGCCGATACAGGCTTTGATCCCGGAATGGTCGAGGCGGCGGTCAACAGCGTCGAGTTTGATCTCAGGGAAAACAATACCGGATCCATGCCCAGGGGGCTGGTGGTCATGTTCAGGGCCCTGAGCACCTGGCTCTACAATAGCGATCCGGTTCAGCTACTGGCCTACGAGCAACATCTCGAAGCCGTCAAAGGCAGGCTGGCCAGCGGAGAACGGGTTTTTGAGCAACTGGTGGAACAGCTCCTCGTTCAAAACAACCATCGGACCAGCGTCATCCTCAAGCCGGATATGGATAAGGGCAGAGAGCTGGAAAGACGGGAACGATCGAAATTGAACCAGATGCTTTTACGCCTGGATGACACCGAAAAAAAAGACATCAGTCAGAGGGCGAAACAGTTGAAGGAGCTCCAGGAACGTCCGGATTCAGCAGAAGATCTGGCCAAGATCCCCAGATTGAAAGTGGAGGATCTGGATCCTAAGGTTCCCAGAATCCCGATGGATGAAATAGACTGCCGGGATGGAAAGGTCCTGTATCACGACCTGCTCACGAACGGCATTGTCTATCTGGATCTGGTCTTTGACTTACAGAGTCTGCCTCAGAAGTATCTTGGCTATGTTCCCCTCTTTGGGAGGGCTCTCACCGAGATGGGCACGGAAACAGAAGATTTCGAGACCCTGGATCAGCGTATCCAGTCAAGGACCGGCGGAATACACCCCGAGACCTTTGCCTCATCCCTGGAAGACAGTGATCAACAGACCGCCTGTCTCTTTTTGCGGGGCAAGGTCATGCTGGAAAAGGTCCGGGAGTTGACCGCAATCTTTTCGGATGTTCTGAACGGGGTCCGGCTCGATAGCCCGGATCGTTTCAAACAGATCGTACTCGAGGAAAAGTCCCGGATGGAGCAGAAGCTCATCCCGGCCGGGCATCAAGTGGTCAACACCAGACTGCGCTCCAAGTTCAGCCTCCCGGACTGGTTCAATGAACATGTGAATGGAATCAGCTACCTGCTTTTTCTGCGTTTTCTCGCGGAAAAGATTACCGGAAACTGGCCGGAAGTCTTGTCTGATCTGGAGCATGTCAAAGAGCAGTTGATCAACAGGAAGAGTCTTTTGCTCAATCTCACGGTTGAAGAGGCCGGTTTCAAAGAGGTCATGCCCAGGGTCGAGGACTTGCTCTCCGAGCTTCCGGAGAGAGAGGTCGAGATGCGGAAATGGCTCGTTGACTGTGAATTCGACTATGAGGGACTGCAGATCCCCTCCAGGGTCAATTATGTGGGCAAGGGAGTCGATCTGTACAGTCTGGGCTATGTCTTTCAGCCTTCCTGTCTGGTCGTTAACCGCTATTTGAGGAGCACCTGGCTCTGGGATAAGTTGCGGGTTCAGGGGGGAGCCTACGGGGCTTTCAGCATCATGGACCGTCTGTCCGGGGTCCTCAGCTTTGTCTCGTACCGGGATCCGAACATCCAGGAGACCTTGAAAGTCTATGATCAGACCGCCTCTTTTCTGGAAAAGGGTAACCTGGACCGGGACGAGATCGAAAAGGGGGTGATCGGAACCATCGGTGATCTGGATCGGTACCAGTTGCCGGATGCAAAAGGCATGACCTCCCTGATCAGGTACCTGGTCAACGATACCCTGGAGAAACAGCAGGACCGGAGAACGAAAATCCTGAACACCACCAGGGATGATTTTCTCCAATTCGCCTCCTGGTTGTCCCGGATCAAGGATCACGGGAAAGTGGTGGTCCTGGGAGATGAATCGCAACTGTCCAAAGCGGTTGAGAATGGTTTGCGGCTGGACCATGTCTGGAAGGTCTTTTGAGCTCGGAGCGCGGAACGCGGAGCTCGGAGTTCGGAACGGGGAAAGGGGAGCTCGGAGCTCGGAGCGGGGAAAGGGGAGCTCGGAGCGCGGAGTTCGGAACGCGGAGCTCGGAGCGCGGAGTTCGGAACGCGGAGCTCGGAGCGCGGAGCTCGGAACGCGGAGCTCGGAGTTCGGAACGGGGAAAGGGGAACTCGGAGCGCGGAGCGGGAAGCGCGGAAGGGGGAGCTCGGAATGCTGAGAGGGGAGTGCGGAGCGGGGAGTGGGGAGCGCGGAGCTCGGAACGCGGAGCGGGGGACGCGGAGCGGGGGACTCGGGGCGGGGGACTCGGAGCGGGGAGTTCGGAAGGGGAAAGTGGAGTTCGGAACGGGGAAGGTATAGGTCAACCACACAGGTCAAAACTTTCACGTTTTGTTTTTTCAGAGATATCTTCGTATTCTTCAACCGTGAACCTGGAACCTGATCCAACAAGGAACAAAATCAACTTTAAACAATTTTCTTTCCTTACTGGTAGTATACTGATCCAATTTTGGTTTTTTATCTGCAAGGACTGATTATGTCAGCATCGAAGAGACTCATTTGAGTAAAAGCTTAGTTGGATCAGTATAAATCAAATCAAGGATACCGAAAGGTAGGCTATGAAGATACAGTGTCCGAAATGTGGGTTCAGCCGAGAGGTCGATGCGGAAAAAGTTCCAGAGAGAGCCAGTCGGGCTACCTGTCCGAAGTGCGGGCACAAGTTTCCTTTCCGTGAACCAGAACCCGAGGTCGTATCGGAACCGGTACTCGAGCCTGAAGAGCAAAGGGAACCGGAAGAGCAACCCGATCAGGAGGTCGATAAGCAGGAAGACATCTGGTCGAGCCTTGAGTCCCTCGACTCGGAAGAGCAGGAACGGTCTGGAGCCGGTTTTCGGAAAACGGCCGGAGAGAAGTCGCAGCCATCCAGGAGCACGGTCCCCTGGGAGGATCTTCAGTCCCGTGGGGTTGTCGACGGGTTTTTTCAGACCATAAAACAGGTCATGCTCTCCCCGATGCATTTTTTCAAGGCAATGCCCGTGGACACGAATTTCGCCCCGCCTCTGGTGTTTTACCTGGTTGTAGCCGAAATCCAGGTCCTGGCCAGGTTCTTTTGGGGGATGGCCGGCATGGCCCCTCATATTGGTTCAGAAGGCGGCATGCCCGGCCTGGGGATGTTCGGGGCCAATTCCGTGCTGGTCCTCTTCCTCTACCCGGTCCTGATGACCGTGATGCTCTTCTTTGCCAGCGGCCTCAACCATATTTGCCTGACCGCGGTCAAATCCGGGCAGGCGGGATTTTGGGGGTCCTTCAAGGTGGTTGCCTATTCCAATGCGCCCATGGTCCTGGCGATCGTCCCCCTGATCGGTCCTCTGGCCGGAATGATCTGGGCGGTGGTCTGCACTTTTTTAGGCTTCAAGCTTGTGCACCGGACGACCGGGGGCAGGGTCGTCGCGGCCATGCTGCTTCCGGTTATCATTCTCTTGGTGATCAGTTCCTTCATGCTGATCATCAAGGGAGTCAGCGGAGGATAGAAGAAAGTGAGGAGTGAGGAGTTAGGAGGAGCGAGGAGATCAGAGGTCGGTGGTCAGAGATCAGAGATCAGAGGTCAGTGGTCAGAGGGCAGTGGGCAGAAGTCAGGTTTGCCTCTGGCAGGGCTGACATATAATTCTTTAATATATTTAAGAATATGTTCGGGTTGATGTGTAATTGGGTTGAAGCCCACATCTGCAAGTTTGATCGAGGTAGAAACCTCAGTACTTTACGCTGAGGGTCCGCAAAGCGCTCCCCTCTCTGCCATTCTGAGCGAGTCTGCCTGCCCGGTTCAATCTCTGAAGCGGAGCGCATTGAACCGGGGCGAGTGAAGAATCCCTTCTCTTAAACTATTGGGAACCATCCCCTTATCTTACATATACTGATCCAATTTTGGTTTTTGCAACAAAGACTGGCGACACCAAGGCTCCAGGCCCAAATTTCCCAAAAAGCTAAGTTGGATCAGTATATCGTTCTGAAATCTTACGCATTATAGTTCCCCTCCCTGGCCAGGGAGGGGACAGGGGAGGGTCGCTCTTGGTGGCCTGTATATCCCAGTGTCGGCCATGAACTCTTACGAAATTTCATCGATTCTCGTATCTGGGCAGCAAGGTTACGTCCAATCACCGTTTTCGCTCAGAGACTAACACTACAGCGAAACTTCAGATGCAAGCATATCTTGTATAGAGCCAGTCACGCCTCAAATGCGTGCCTGGCGGCCCGCAATGCCAGGCTGGAGCCTGGCGATCCCAGTACAAAAAAGGCTTATGAGCATAAACTTTCGCTGTAGTGCTAAATCTATTGAATAATCATATGTCAGATTTGCCTCTGGCAAATCTGACATATAATTAATTAATATATAAGAATTTATTGGCCTGCAGTTTAACTCATCATGCTAAAGTCCGTCTTTGCCAGTTTGATCAATGGAGAAACTCCAGTTTTTAGGATCGGCACCCTCTTTTCGAACCGGTCATCAGGGTTCTCTTGCGCGCCCCTCGCTGAGAGGTTCTCTGGTTTTCTTTGGCTCGCGACATGGG